>JALFRV010000090.1 GCA_022778905.1 Prevotella sp.
ATGAATAATGTACCGGAAGAATACATTGACAACTATGCAGATGAGATACTGAAGAAGAAGGAAAGCGTGGACGGCCTCGTAGATCGCTCTGTGGACCGTAAATTAACGGACGCTCTGAAGAAGACAGTCAAGCTCAACGAAAAGAAAATCTCGCTTGACGATTTCAATAAGTTGATGAGCGGCGAATAATTAAAAAGCGTTTTTGCAAAAAAAAACTTCTTTTATAGAGGGGTTATCGACTTTTTTAGTATCTTTGTTTTTGGAACATGTACTGAGAGAGTGGATAACCTCTCGTTTCGTTATGATAATTAAAGGAAAATATGAACAACGATTTTCGCAAATATGCCACTAAACATTTAGGCATGAACGGTATGGTGCTGGATGACTATATGAAAGCCCAGCAGCAGTATTTGAACCCCTATATATTGGAGGAACGCCAGCTCAATGTCACCCAGATGGATGTTTTCTCCCGTCTGATGATGGACCGTATCATCTTCTTGGGTACAGAGATCGACGACTATACGGCCAACACGCTTCAGGCGCAGTTGCTCTATCTCGACTCGGCAGATCCAGGCAAGGACATCTCCATCTATATCAACAGCCCCGGCGGCAGCGTCACCGCAGGTCTCGGGATCTATGACACGATGCAGTTCATCTCCAGTGACGTGGCCACGATCTGTACGGGTATGGCCGCCTCGATGGCCGCCGTGCTGCTCGTTTCGGGCAAGGAAGGCAAGCGGTCTGCCCTGACCCACAGCCGCGTCATGATCCACCAGCCGCTCGGCGGGGTGCAGGGACAGGCTTCGGACATCGAGATCGAGGCAAAGGAAATACAGAAGTTCAAGAAGGAGCTCTATACGATCATCTCCGAACATTCACACACTCCGTTTGAGAAAGTGTGGAAGGACTCTGACCGTAACTATTGGATGAATGCGGAGGAAGCCAAGGAATACGGCATGATCGATGCTGTCTTAACAAGGAAAAAGTAATGCAGAAGAAGGTATGCAGTTTCTGTGGGCGAAGTGAGCAGGAGGTCAATCTGCTGATCACGGGCATGAGCGGGTACATCTGCGACAGCTGTGTGAAGCAGGCTTATCAGATCCTTCAGACGACCGGATTGATGGAAGATCAGGCCGGGAGTTCCGATAAGCCGTTCAAACTCAAGAAGGTTCCCAAGCCCAAGGAGATCAAGAAGTATCTTGACCAGTACGTGATCGGTCAGGATGAGACGAAACGTTATCTCGCCGTTTCGGTCTATAATCATTACAAGAGGCTCCAGCAGCCCAAGGATGACAATGGAGTTGAGATCGAGAAGAGCAACATCATCATGGTCGGGAGCACGGGTACGGGCAAGACGCTGCTGGCCCGCACGATCGCCAAAATGCTCGACGTGCCCTTCACCATCGTTGATGCGACGGTCTTTACCGAGGCAGGTTACGTGGGCGAAGACGTGGAGAGCATCCTGAGCCGCTTGCTGCAGGTGGCCAATTACGACGTGGCCGCCGCCGAGAGAGGGATCGTCTTCATCGACGAGATCGACAAGATCGCGCGCAAGGGAGACAATCCGTCGATCACGCGTGATGTGAACGGCGAAGGTGTACAGCAGAGCCTGCTCAAGCTCTTGGAGGGTACGATGGTCAATGTGCCGCCGCAGGGAGGCCGCAAACATCCCGACCAGGAGTACATCCATGTCGATACGAAGAACATCCTCTTCATCTGCGGCGGTGCCTTCGACGGCATCGAGCGCAAGATCGCGCAGCGTCTGAACACGCATGTCGTGGGCTATAACAGCGTCCAGAACGTGCGCAAGATCGACAAGGAGGATCTCATGCAGTACATCCTGCCGCAGGATCTGAAGTCGTTCGGCCTCATTCCCGAGATCATCGGGCGTCTGCCGGTGCTGACTTATCTGACACCCTTGGACAAGAAAGCGCTGCGCCAGATCCTCGACGAGCCCAAGAACTCCATCGTGAAGCAATATATCAAACTGTTCGAAATGGACGGCATCCAGCTTTCCTTCACCGAGGAGGTGCTCGATTTCATCGTCAGCAAGGCGATGGAATACAAGCTCGGGGCGCGCGGACTGCGCTCCATCGTCGAGGCGGTGATGATGGATTCCATGTTTGAAATACCATCCAAGCGGGTCAAGACCTTCGAGGTGACGCTTGAGTATGCCAAGGATCAGTTGGATAAAGCCCATCTGCAGCAATTGGAGACGGCATGACCAGGCGGGCCATTCCGCGCCTCCGGCGTGGGATGGTCTGTCTTCACCCTGAAAAACAAGCACTTAATCAAGTGGAGAACACTATCTGTTGATATGACCACAGACGTTAATCTTACCGAAAACCTGAAACATTATTTCGGCTTTGACAAGTTCAAAGGCGATCAGGAAGCTATTATTTCCAATCTGCTCGCAGGCAACGACACGTTTGTTCTGATGCCGACAGGAGGGGGGAAAAGTCTATGTTATCAGTTGCCGTCGTTGATTATGGACGGCACGGCCATCGTGATTTCGCCGCTCATTGCATTGATGAAGAACCAAGTGGATGTCATCAATGGCCTGAGCGAAGAAGAGGGCGTGGCCCATTATCTCAATTCTTCGTTGAACAAACAGGCCATCCAGCAAGTGATGGACGACGTGCGCAGCGGCAGGACCAAACTGCTTTACGTGGCGCCGGAGTCGCTGAACAAGGAGGAGAACGTGGAGTTTCTCAAGACCGTCCGGATCTCTTTCTATGCCATTGATGAGGCGCATTGCATCTCCGAATGGGGTCACGACTTCCGTCCCGAGTATCGCAACATCCGACCGACCATCACCAAGATCGGCAGCGCACCGGTCATTGCACTGACCGCAACGGCCACCGACAAGGTGCGGGCTGACATCAAGAAGAGTCTCGGAATCATGGATGCCAAGGAGTTCAAGAGCTCTTTCAACCGGCCGAACCTCTACTATGCCGTCAAGTCGAAGTCGCAGACGATCGACCGCGATATCGTCCGCTTCATCAAGGACAACCCGGGCAAGAGCGGCATCATCTACTGCCTCTCGCGCAAGAAGGTGGAAGAGCTGGCCGAAGTGCTGAAGGCCAACGAGATCAAAGCGGAGCCTTACCACGCGGGACTCGACAGTGCGACGCGCTCGCAGACGCAGGATGACTTCCTCATGGAGCGCATCGACGTCATCGTGGCGACCATTGCTTTCGGCATGGGGATCGACAAGCCGGATGTCCGATTTGTCATCCACTATGACATCCCCAAGAGTCTCGAAGGCTATTATCAGGAGACAGGACGTGCCGGACGTGACGGCGGAGAGGGACAGTGCATCGCTTTCTACTCCCCGAAAGACCTCCAGAAACTCGATAAGTTCATGGAAGGCAAGCCCATCGCGGAACAGGACATCGGCCGGCAGCTACTGCAGGAGACGAAAGCCTATGCCGAATCGTCGGTCTGCAGGCGCAAGATGCTGCTCCACTACTTCGGAGAGGAATATCCGAAGGACAACTGCGGCATGTGCGACAACTGCCGCCACCCCAAGCAGCAGAGTGATGCGACCGAGGCACTGCTCATCGTTCTCAAGGCCATAGAGGCCGTCAAGGAGAACTTCCGGCAGGAATATGTCATTGATTTTGTCAAGGGAAGGGCCACGGATGACATCGTCTCCCACAGGCATGACCAGCTTGAGGAGTTCGGAAGCGGCGAGGACGAGGACGACAAGATATGGAACCCGGTCATCCGTCAGGCGCTCATCGCGGGCTATATCAAGAAGGACGTGGAGAATTACGGCCTCCTCAAGCTCACCGCCGCAGGCAGGCGCTTCCTTAAGAAGCCTGTCAGGTTCATGATTGTGACGGACGCCGAGTTCACCGATGACTATGAGGAGGAGTCGATGGGCGGTTCGGTCGGTGCGCTGGATCCCGGATTATTCTCCATGCTGAAAGACCTCCGGCGCCAGATGGCGAGCAAGCTGAAGGTGCCGGGATATGTCATTTTCCAGGACCCGTCATTGGAACAGATGGCCACGATGTATCCTGTCACCCTGCAGGAACTGCAGCAGATACAGGGCGTGGGAGCCGGAAAGGCCAAGCGCTACGGGCAGGAGTTCGTCGATCTGATCAAGCGTCACTGCCGCGAAAACGAGATCGAGCGCCCGGAGGAGATCCGGGTGCGCACCGTGGCCAAGAAGTCCATGCTCAAGGTGAAGATCATCCAGAGCATCGACAGGCAGGTTGCGCTCGACGACATCGCCAGTGCACAAGGGCTCGAATTTGACGAGTTGCTCAGCGAGATCGAGGCGATCGTCTACAGTGGGACCAAGTTAAACATCGACTATTTCCTCGAAGACGTGATGGACGAGGATCATGTGGATGAGATCTACGATTATTTTGCCGAGAGCGAAACCGATGACTTGAATTCGGCTTTGGACGAACTCGGCGATGATTGCAGCGAGGATGAGATCCGCTTGGTGCGCATCAAGTTCCTCTCCGAGATGGCCAACTGATCGCCGGCGCCATCCTGCGTGACATGCGTGCATGCGACGCGGCGCTCATGAAGCTGCCTTCCGCTCCTGCGGGTGGCAGCTTTTTTCATGCCTTGAGGGTCGGTCCTGATCAGGGAAAAGACGGGAGGATGGCCGGAAGGGTTTATTTGAATTTTATTGACATTGCGTGCGGCAGGAATGCGTTGTGGCCAAGCGGAGGTGGAAGCGGTCCCGAATGGCGCCGTTTTGCCGATTTCCGGAAACGGCTGAAAATCAGCTCCTTATTCCGTCCGGCTTTCTTTCGCCTCCCGCGGAGCATGGCTCCGGACGCGCCGGAAGATAGCTATGGGCAGTCTGCGGGTGTCCTTTGGGGCATCTGCAGGCCCCATTCGGCCGTGCAAGAGCATAGCTCCGGGCCGTCAGGAGCTATGCTTTGGTCCGTCCGGAGGATAGCTTCGGGCGGTCCGGATGACAGCTTTGGGGCGCAGGGCCTGTCGGTCTGTCTGCTCCGGGGGTGTCTTGCGCTTGCCGAAAAGCTGTTTTCCGTTGTGGAATGAGCTATGAAACCGACGGGAAAAATGATCAGTTTTTCTGACAGATATTTCGCTTCCGGTCCGCCTTTTGACCATCTTTCCGGTGGCGGAGGCCGGCTGCCGGACAGACCGTCAGTGCCCGCCGACGCGGCTTCCTGCCTGCTGAGGCCTGCCCGCGGATGCCTTGTGCGGCCGGCACGGATGTCCGGCCTCGTTCGCGTCCGTGGCCGGCAGACCTCCGGAAGCCCGCCCGCAGAAGCCCCGTGGAAGCCCTGAAACGGCGTTAAATACCATTAAATGGGATAGAAAATCATCAAATCTCGTGCCCGTGTGAATTTTTATTGCTAAATTTGCACGCAATAAATTTCTAAAGTCACTATATGTCATCATTTGTTGCAGATAAAATTTTCATGGACGGACTGACCTTTGACGACGTCCTGTTGATCCCTGCTTATTCAGAGGTACTGCCCAAAGAGGTAGAGTTGAAAACCAAGTTCTCGCGTCATATCGAGCTGAATGTGCCTTTCGTAACGGCAGCCATGGACACGGTGACCGAGTCGGAGATGGCCATAGCCATAGCCCGCGAGGGTGGCATCGGTGTGATCCACAAGAACATGTCCGTCGAGGAGCAGGCCCGGCAGGTCGCGATCGTCAAGCGCGCCGAGAACGGAATGATCTACGATCCGGTGACAATCCGCCGCGGACGTACGGTCAGGGACGCCCTCGAAATGATGCACGACTATCACATCGGAGGCATTCCCGTTGTCGATGAGGAAAATCATCTCGTCGGCATTGTCACCAACCGGGACCTGCGTTTCGAGCGCCGGCTCGACAAGCAGATCGATGAAGTGATGACGACGGAGAACCTCGTGACGACCCATCAGCAGACGGATCTGATGGCTGCAGCACAGATCCTCCAGGAAAACAAGATCGAGAAGCTCCCCGTGGTCGATGCCCACAACCATCTCGTGGGGCTGATCACCTATAAGGATATCACCAAGGCCAAGGACAAGCCGATGGCTTGCAAGGACGAAAAGGGCCGCTTACGCGTCGCCGCAGGTGTCGGTGTCACCGCCGATACCTTGGACAGGGCGCGGGCATTGGTCGAGGCCGGTGTCGACGCCATCGTCATTGACACCGCCCACGGGCACAGCAAGGGCGTCGTGGAGAAACTGCACGACGTGAAGGCCGCGTTCCCCCAGCTCGACATCGTCGTTGGAAACATTGCCACAGGCGATGCCGCACGCTATCTCGTCGATAACGGAGCCGATGCCGTCAAGGTCGGTATCGGGCCGGGAAGCATCTGCACCACCCGCGTCGTGGCAGGTGTGGGCGTGCCCCAGCTGAGCGCCGTCTATGACGTGTTCTCGGCTTTGAAAGACACCGATGTGCCCCTCATCGCCGACGGCGGACTGCGTTACTCGGGCGATGTCGTGAAGGCGCTCGCCGCCGGAGGAAGCAGCGTGATGATCGGTTCGCTCGTTGCAGGAACCGAGGAGAGCCCGGGCGAGACCATCATCTTCAACGGCCGCAAGTTCAAGAGCTATCGCGGCATGGGCTCATTGGAGGCCATGGAGCAGAAGAACGGCAGTCGCGACCGCTACTTCCAGTCGGATGTCAACGACGCCAAGAAGCTCGTTCCAGAGGGCATAGCGGGCCGCGTGCCCTACAAGGGCACCGTGCAGGAGGTGATCTATCAGCTCACCGGCGGCCTCCGTTCGGGCATGGGCTACTGCGGCGCTTCGTCTATCGCGACGCTGCATGATGCCAGATTCGCGCGCATCACCAATGCCGGTGTCCTCGAGAGTCATCCGCATGACATCACGATCACCAGCGAAGCACCCAATTATTCGCGTCACGAGTAAGACCATACGTCGGCTGCCGCGGCCTTTCCCCGTGCGGGAAGCGGGCCGGCCGGCAGCCGATGGACCATCAGTAACCCATAAACAATGCCCGAAGAGGGAAAATGTCGGACATGAAAATGAAACTGTTGTTAGGAGCGCTGCTCCTGTGCGGAATCCAGTCGCTGGCCCAAAAGACCTCCGATCCGGTCATCATGACAATCAATGGACAGCCGGTCAGCAGGTCTGAATTTGAGTATTCGTATAACAAGAACAATGCCGAAGGCGTCATCGACAAGAAGAGCGTCGAGGAGTATGTGGACCTGTTCGTCAACTACAAGTTGAAAGTGGCGGCCGCAATGGAAGCCCGTATAGACACGATGCAGTCGTTCCGGAACGAGTTTGCCGGCTATCGCGACCAGCAGATACGCCCTTCCGTGATCACCGATGCAGACGTGGAGGCCGAGGCACGCAGGATTTTCGAGGAGTCGAAAGCCCGCGCCGTCAGCAACGGAGGCCTCGTCAGGGTCGCACACATCCTGGCACTGATGAAGCAGAAAGCCACGCCCGACGAAGAGCGACAGGCCAAGTTGCGCATCGACTCCGTCTATCAGGCACTGCTCAAAGGAGCCGACTTCGCGGCCGAAGCACGCCGTCTGTCGGACGACAAGGGATCCGCTGCCAACGGCGGAGAACTGCCTTGGATCGGCAAGGGACAGACACTGAAGGAGTTTGAGGATGTCGCTTTCTCGCTCAGACCCGGCGAGTTGAGCAAGCCCTTCAAGTCGCCCGCAGGCTGGCACATCGTGCTCATGAAGCAGCGACAGACATTCTTCCCCTTCGACTCGGTCAGGGCCGAAATCATTCGGTTCATCGACCAGCGGGGCTTGCGTGAGCAGATCGTTGACCGCAAGTTGGATTCGCTCGCACGGACAGCCACGCCTCCCACCACCTCCGCTAAGATCCTCGAAGCCAAGACGCTTGAAATGGAGTCCAAAGATCCCAATCTCAAGTATCTCATTCAGGAATACCACGACGGCCTGCTGCTCTATGAGATCAGCAATCGGACCGTCTGGGAGAAGGCCGCAAAGGACGAGGACGGCCTCCTCGGCTATTTTAAGAAAAACAGGAAAAGATACGCCTGGGACGAGCCGAGATACAAAGGCATAGCCTATCGGACACGCTCCAAGGACGATGTCAAGGCCGTTCGGAAGACCGTCAAGAGCCTTCCGTTCAGCGCGTGGGGCGAGCGTCTCCGCACCACATTCAACAAAGACAGCGTGCTCCGCATTCAGGTCGTCAAGGGACTTTTCCGAAAAGGCGAGAACGCATTGGTAGACCGCATGGTCTTCAAGAAAGACACGACGGAAGCACCCGTGAAGGATTATCCCTTCGAAGCAGTCTTCGGCAAGAAACTCAAGGCGCCGAAAGAGCTTGACGACGTACGTTCGCAGGTGCTGGCCGACTATCAGGAGCAACTCGAACGTGAGTGGGTCGCCCGGCTCAGGAAACGTTTCCCGTTCACGGTCGACCGCAACGTACTCTCTACAGTCAACAAGCATTAGATCAAAATATCGAAAGAGAATGAAAATCAGATATCAAATAGTGACGGCTTTCGTCCTCTTCCTGCTCCTCGCAGGAATGAGCGCGCGTGCCGGAAAGATGAGGCTGTCGGCCCAGAAGCAGGCTTCCGACACGGCCAAAGCCAAGCAGTCAGAACCAAAGATACCGGAGTCCAGCATCGTCGATGAGGTCATCTGGATCGTAGGCGACGAGCCTATTCTGAAGTCGGAGGTAGAGGCCATGCGCCTCGAAGGAGAAAGCCAGAACATGAAGTGGAACGGTGACCCCGACTGTGCCATACCCGAACAGATGGCCGTACAGAAACTCTTCCTCCACCAGGCACAGATCGACTCGATCGAAGTCACCGAGTCCGAGATCTCCCAAGGTATCGAGGATCAGATCAATCACTGGATTTCGATGTTCGGATCACGTGAGAAACTCGAGGAGTATCGCAACATGTCGGTCACCCAGATGCGCCAGCAGATGCACGATGACTTCAAGAACAGCCAGCTCATTCAGCGCATGAAGCAGAAACTCGTGAAAGACATCGAAGTCACGCCTTCGGCAGTCAGGAAATACTTTGATAAGCTCCCAGAGGACAGTATACCCTTTGTGCCGACGGCAGTGGAGGTTGAGATACTGACGAATCAGGCCAAGATCTCCCAGCAGGAGATCAACCGGGTGAAGGAGGAGCTGCGTAACTACACGGAAAGAATCAACAGTGGGGAGACGACTTTCGCCACCTTGGCCCGCCTCTATTCTGAAGACCCGGGCTCGGCACGCATGGGCGGAGAGATGGATTATGCCGGACGGGCGAAGTTCGTGCCTGAATTCGCGGCCGTGGCGTTCAACTTGACCGATCCGAAAAAGGTGTCGAAGATCGTCGAGACGGAGTTCGGATTCCACATAATCCAGCTCATCGACAAGCGCGGAGACCGTGTCAAGGTCCGCCATATCCTCCGTAAGCCGCACGTGTCGCAGGAAGCTGTCGACGCCGCAATCCTGCATCTCGACTCCATCGCGGCCGATATACGGGCCAATAAGTTCTCGTTCGAGGAGGCTGCATCGTTCCTTTCGGATGACAAGGACACCAAGAGCAATAACGGACTGATGGCCTACAACGATCCCGAAACGATGTCCCGCACGTCGCGTTTCCAGATGAAGGACCTTCCGACCGAGGTCGCCCGCGTTGTCGATACGATGAAAGTGGGAGAGGTGTCGCGTGCTTTCCGGATGATCAATGAGAAAGGCAAGACCGTCTGTGCATTGGTCAAGCTGAAGAGCCGCATAGAAGGGCATCGGGCAAACATCACGGAAGACTTCCAGGTCATGCAGAATGCGGTGCTCGAGAAGGAACGTCAGAAGAAGCTGCACGACTGGGTCGTCAACAAGATCAGGAACACTTACGTGCGGATGAACGATCGTTACAAGGATTGTAAGTTCGAATATCAGGGCTGGGTAAAATGACTCCGGCCCGCCCAAGAACGGATTGAATGATTGCTGAATCACATATCATGCGCTATTGCAGCAGGCATAGGACGGCGACAGTCGTGGTTCTATGCCTGTTTGCCCTGTGCGTATGGTCCATGCCCCAGCAGCGTAAGAAGCCGCGTCCGCGCACGGATGACCGGGTCTACCTTTTGCACTCGGATGAACTGAAGTATGACATGTACGGGGCAAATCCCGGTGCTCAGATCGTCAAAGGCAAGGTCTCGTTCCGCCATAAGGGCGCGCGGCTCTGGTGCGACAGTGCTTATTTCTATCAGGAAGCAAACGCCGTGAAAGCCTTCGGGCACGTCCGGTTCGTGCAGGGCGACACGCTGTCGCTCACATGTGACTATGCCGACTATGACGGACAGACGCAGCAGATGAGCGCCAGGAACCATGTCGTCATGAAACACCGCCGGCAAACGCTCCACACGGACAGTCTCAACTATGACCGTCTCTATAATTACGCCTACTTCTTTGAGGGCGGAACGCTTGTCGACGGTAAGGACCGGCTGGTCTCCGACTGGGGTGAGTACTACACGGACACGCGTCAGGCCGTCTTTTATTATAATGTGAAGATGCGCAGCACGGACCGTCTGATCACGACGGACACGCTCTATTATGATACGACGAAGTCGCTCGCGCATGTCGTGGGACCCAAGACGCGGATCACGTCCGGTGCCAGTGTGGTCGACACGGAAGACGCCTACTACGACACGAAGACGGATAAGGCGCGGCTGTATGGACGCTCCACCGTGGTCGACCGGCAGAAGACGATCACCGGAGATACGCTTCTCTATGTCAAGGACGGCGACAGTCACGGGTACGGAAACGTCGTCTATGTCGACAAGGAAAACAAGAATGCCATCACGTGTGATGAGTTTGTATACAACGAAAAGACCGGATACGGCTACGCCACGAAGCGTGCGCTGGCCAAGGACTATTCTCAGAAGGACACGTTATATGCGCATGCGGACACGATGAAGATCTATACGTTCAACATGAACACGGACTCCGTCTTCCGGAAAGTCCACTGCTATAACAAGGTCCGCGTGTTCCGGCAGGACGTGCAGGCGGTCTGCGACTCAATGGTCTACAACTCGAAGGACTCCTGCATGACCATGTACCACGATCCGATCGTATGGAACGGCGGCCGCCAACTGTTGGGGGAGGTGATCAAGGTCTACCTCAACGACTCGACGGTCCGTCAGGCCGACGTGAACGGACAGGCGCTCTCGATCGAGCAGCTGGCCGATCAGAAGCACTTCAACCAGATCTCTTCGCGCGACATGTTTGCCTACTTCAAGGAGGGAAAGCTCCGGATGAGCAAGGCGGTAGGCAACGTCAGGTCGGTCTATTACCCCGTGGACGACAAGGACTCTTCGCTGATCGGACTCGATTATATGGAGACCGACACGATGAAGATGTTCCTCTCGGAGGAGCGCAAGTTGGAGAAGATCTGGGTGAACAAGCCGCAGGGAACGCTCTATCCGATGACGCAGATCCCGCCCGGAAAAGAAAAGTTAGACGTGTTTGCATGGTTTGACTATATCCGGCCGACAGACAAGGACGACGTATTCAAATGGCGCGGAAAGGGAGGAGGCAACACGCTGAAGATCCAGAAACGCCAGAAGGCGCCGCTGCAGCATCTGAACCCTAAACCGACCAACGCGCCCCCGCCTCCGCCCGAGCCGCCTGCCGGGGAGAAAGGGGCCACGTCATGAGCATCTTCTCCGCCCGGAAGCCCCGCGGATTCAATCATCATTTCATCTACGTAGACGAAAGGAAGGAGCGGATCAAGGAAATTGAGCAGCGTGCCCGGGAACGGTCAGGGCTGCCGGCACGTGCCGAACGGCGGTCGGATCACTTGCGCGGGGCGTTCCGAAACGACAGCCTGAAACGCCGGCAAGCGGTGCAGCACCGTCTCTTGCTCTTCTATATAGCTTGCCTGCTGATCCTCCTTCTCGCCCTGATGATGATGGGATTCCTGTTTTAGAGGCGGTCTGCCGAACAAACAAAGATGAACAATTCGAAGCTATGAGCGATATTATACAACTTCTGCCTGATGCCGTAGCCAATCAGATTGCAGCCGGAGAGGTGATCCAAAGACCTGCTTCGGTCGTGAAAGAACTGATGGAAAACGCGGTCGACGCAGGTGCCTCGACGATCAATGTGCTTGTCGTGGATGCCGGACGGACATCGATCCAGGTCATCGACGACGGCAAGGGGATGTCGGAGACGGATGCGCGGCTCTCCTTTGAGCGCCACGCCACCTCCAAGATCAGCAAGGCCGAGGACCTCTTCGCCTTGCATACGATGGGCTTTCGCGGTGAGGCTTTGGCTTCGATAGCCGCCGTGGCGCAGGTCGATCTGCGTACCCGGCAGGCGGCGGACGAGGTCGGCACGAAGCTGACCATATCCGGATCGCGCTTCTTGGGGCAGGAAGTGGTCGGCTGTCCGGCAGGCAGTAACTTCCTCATCGAGAACCTTTTCTACAACGTTCCGGCACGGAGGAAGTTCCTGAAATCGAACGCCACGGAGCTCAACAACATCATCACGGCCTTCCAGCGGATCGTTCTGGTCAACCCGCAGGTGTCGTTCACGCTCCACAGCAACGGCGCCGAGCTGTTCAATCTCAAAGCGGCGGGACTGCGGCAGCGTATCATCGACGTCTTCGGAAAGCGTCTCAACCAGGACCTCCTGCCCTTGAGCGTGGACACGACGATGTGTAAGGTCATGGGATTTGTCGGCAAACCGGAGTCCGCACGCAAGCGGGGCGCCCACCAGTACTTCTTTGTCAACGGCCGATACATGAAACATCCCTACTACCATAAGGCCGTCATGAATGCCTTCGAGCGCATGGTGCCGGCGGGAGAGCAAGTGCCTTATTTCATCTATTTTGACGTGCCGGCCGGCGATATCGATGTGAACATCCACCCGACGAAGACGGAAATCAAGTTCGAAAACGAGCAGGCGATCTGGCAGATCCTCGCCGCGGCGGTGAAAGAGTCCGTCGGTCTGTTCAACGAAGTGCCCTCGATCGACTTCGATACGCAGGGCAAGCCCGACATTCCGGTCTTCAATCCCGGCGCCACGCCCGTGCAGGCGCCGCGCGTCAGCTATAATCCGGCCTACAATCCGTTCCAGTCTGCCCCCTCCGAACCGGCCACGCCGCGCGTTCCCGATCAGTGGGAGCAGCTCTATGAGGGGCTGAAAGGGAAGCAGGAAGGGCAGGCGGGGATCTTCGACGACACCGAAACAGACAGTCCGGAACCGGCCGGTGCAAGCATCATTGCCGAGAAGTCGCCTACACATTATCAATATAAGGGGCGGTTTGTCATGACCGCCGTGAAGTCGGGACTGATGATCATCGACCAGCACAGGGCGCATATCCGCGTGCTGTATGAGCATTACAAGGCCTTGTTGGCGTCGCGCAGCGGTTCCTCACAGAAAGTCCTGTTCCCCGAAGCGATCCATTTTACGCCTGCCGAACAGGCAGGTGTCGAGAGCGTATGGGACGAACTGACCGGCATGGGCTTCGAACTGACCGACTTGGGAGGTGGCAGTTATGCGATCAATGCCGTGCCCGCAGGGCTCGACGGCATGAATATGGCCCGGTTGGTGCATGACATGGTCGATTCTGCCATCAGCCAGCACACCAGCGTGAAGGACGACATCAACCATGCGATGGCCCTGACGCTGGCACGCAACGCGGCCATCCCGTACGGGCAGATCCTCAACAACGACGAGATGGAGAATATCGTCAACCAGCTCTTCGCATGTTCCAACGCCAACTATACACCTGACGGAAAGATCATTCTGGGCATTTTGAAGCAGTCTGAAATAGAACATTTGCTCGGATGATCGATAAAAATGGTAATATTAGCGCTTTTTTCTGCTTTTTTAACGCGATAAAGACGATTTTTCTTAAGATATGCTATATTGTTCAAAAATAATTATTATCTTTGTCCCGTGAAAATAGTGCAGTATCAATAGAATACGAATGTTTTTAGAGTTTATAAATAAAATGATTATGAAAAAATTATTGATTGTATTGGCTTTTGCCGGTTTCTCGTTGGGCCTTTCTGCTCAGGAGAATACCGAAGACCCTACATTGAAGTACAGCGTAGCTACCAATTCGTTTTGGAGCAACTGGTTCATTCAGGTAGGAGGTGAATGGAATGCCTGGTATTCAAGCCAGGAGCACGGTTTGGGCTTAGCACGTAGTCCGTTCAAGGATTTCCGCTCCAGCCCCGCCGCAGCTATCGCTATCGGTAAGTGGTTCACACCGGGACTCGGTCTCCGCACAAAGTTGCAGGGCATCTGGGGCAAGACTGTGAACGATGACAACAATGACGGTAACCACAACAAATACTGGATTCTGAACGAGCATATCCTGTTCAATCTCAGCAATATGCTGGCTGGTTACAACCCCAATCGTGTTTGGAACTTCATCCCCTTCGCTGGTGGCGGCATCGGTCGTACGATGACTCACAACCTCTATGCTATGGACCTGAGCGCCGGTATCCTGAATACGTTCCGTCTGAGCCGCAAGGTTGCCCTCAACTTGGAATTGGGCTGGAACCGTTTGGAGAGCGACATCGACGGTTATGAGCAGACAAATTCAAAGCGCGGATGGGATTCTCACGACAACAACTTCTATGGTGAGTTAGGTCTGACATTCAACCTCGGCAAGGCTACATGGAACAAAGTGCCTGACGTAGACGCTATCAAGGCGCTCTCTCAGTCACAGATCGACGCCCTCAACGCACAGCTCAACGATGCCAATGCAGAGAACGCTCGCCTGAAGAACCTGTTGGCTAACCAGCCCAAGCAGGAGACTCCGGTTGCTGCAAAGGAATTCATCACCACTCCGGTGTCTGTATTCTTCAACATCAACAAGACGAACATCGCTTCTCAGAAGGACCTCGTAAATGTTGAGGCTTTGGCTAAGTATGCTAAGCAGAACAACAACAACCTGAAGGTTGTAGGTTACGCTGACAGCGCAACCGGTACTGCAGAGCGCAACCAGTGGTTGTCCGAAGAGCGCGCTAAGACTGTTGCTGACGAACTCGTTAAGCTCGGTATCGACCGCGACAAGATCACAACTGAAGGAAGAGGTGGTGTTGATGAGTTGTCTCCAATTTCATTCAACCGTCGCGCAACCGTTCAGATCGCAGACTAATCGCAAGATTATTCAGACATAAAAGGTGTGCATCCCTATCCGGGGGTGCACATTTTTTTTGTGCCAGATCTTTCTTGTGCGCCGCCCATATGACAGCTCCGGGTAGTCCATGTGACAGCTCTTGGTCGCCCAAAGGATAGCTCCGGGCGGCCCAAAGGATAGCTCCGGTCGCCCCAAAGGATAGCTCTTGGTCGCCCAAAGGATAGCTCTCGGTCGCCCAAAGGATAGCTCTTGGCTGCCCATATGATAGCTCCGGGCGGTCCAAAGGATAGCTCTCGGGCGCCCGGATGATGCTTATTTCTACAGAATGGTGCGTTTGGGGGAGCGCAGAGGTGTCATTCCGGGCGCCGAAAGAGCGTCTTTTGGCGGAGAGGAAGAGGTGGGCGGAGGCGGAGGAAATGATCTTTTTTAGAAAAAAGTGAGTGAAATGTTTGGCTGTTTCCATGAAAATTGATACCTTTGCATCGCTTTACGAAAGTACGGGCGTTTAGCTCAGCTGGTTTAGAGCATCTGCCTTACAAGCAGAGGGTCGGCGGTTCGAATCCGTCAACGCCCACAAGGGGTGTTTCCCTGTGGTCCTTCGGGATCGCAGGGATATTTTTTTTGTCCAAGCCGGAAAATCTCTTCGCGATTTTCTTTTTCTTTCTTTTCTTTTTATTAACTTTGCGTATTCAAGTATAAAATTTGCTTCTAAGCCATGATTTGGAATGAGACTATCGAGTGTATGGACCGCGGGCAGCTGCGTGAAATCCAGAGTATGCGGTTGAAAAAGATGGTGCAATACGTCTACCATAACACCCCCTTCTATCGCAAGAAGTTTCAGGAGATGGACCTGTCTCCCGATGATATCAACAGCATTGACGACATCGGCAAGCTCCCTTTCACCAATAAGCTTGATCTGCGCGACAACTATCCGTTCGGCTTGGCAGCCGTGCCGATGAGCCAGATCGTGCGCATCCATGCCTCGTCGGGCACTACCGGCAAGCCCGTCGTGGTGCTCTACACGCGCAAGGACCTTGCCACCTGGGCCGAATCGCTGTCACGCGCCTTTACGGCTTACGGCGCCACGAAGGGCGACATCTTCCAGATCTCCTACGGCTACGGCTTGTTTTCGGGAGGCCTTGGAGCCCATGAGGGGGCGACGAACATCGGGGCGAGCGTCATCCCGATGTCTTCCGGCAATACGAACAAGCAGATTACGCTGATGCACGACTTCGGTTCGACGGTGCTGTGCTGTACTCCCTCCTATGCTTTGTTTCTCGGCGAGGCCATGAAGGAGAGCGAATACCCGGTCGGGGAGTTCAATCTGCGCATCGGCGTGTTTGGTGCCGAGCCCTGGACAGAGCGCATGCGGCAGAAGTTGGAGGCCACGCTGGGCCTGAAAGCCTATGATTGCTACGGACTGAGTGAGATCGCCGGGCCGGGCGTAGGGTTCGAATGCGAGTGCCAGCATGGTGCGCACATCAACGAAGATTATTTCTATCCGGAGATCGTGGACCCCAAAACGGGCGCGGTGTTGCCAGAAGGGACGCTCGGGGAGCTGTGCTTCACCCATCTGACCAAGGAAGGCATGCCCCTGCTGCGCTATCGCACGCACGACCTGACGGCCCTCCGTTACGACCGCTGTGCCTGCGGACGCTCGCTCGTCCGCATGGACCGCATCCTCGGACGTTGTGACGATATGCTGATCATCCGTGGGGTCAACGTCTTCCCGACGCAGATTGAGACGGTCATTCTGAGCATGAAAGAGTTTGAGCCGCACTATCTCCTGACCGTCGACAGGGAGAACAACACGGACACGACCGAACTTCGCGTCGAGGTCAAGGAGGAATTCTTCTGTGACGAGATGGCCCAGATGGTGCGCCTGCAGAAGCGGCTCGACGCCGCCTTGCGCAGTGTCATCGGCATCGGCTTCCATGTCAAGCTCGTCGAGCCGAAGAGCATCGAGCGCAGCACGGGAAAAGTCAAGCGCGTCATCGACAACCGGAAACTCTAATCATTAACCACAAACGAATCTACGATCATGTTAGCCAAGCAACTGTCTATCTTTCTTGAGAACAAGTCGGGGCGCCTGACAGAAGTCACCAGCGTGCTCGGCAACGCCGGCCTGAACCTCAGTGCCATGAGCATTGCCGACAACAGCGACTTCGGCATCCTGCGCTGCATCGTGTCCGATCCGGACGCTGCGTGCCGCGAACTGAAGAATGCCGGATTCACCGTCAAGATCACGAGCGTCATCGGTATCAAGTGTCCCAACACGCCGGGTGCCTTGGCGCGCGTGCTGAAGTATCTCTCCGACAGCTCCATCTTCATCGAGTATATGTACTCCTTCTCCAATGGCGACAGTGCGAACATCGTCATCCGCCCCACCGATCTTGAGGCCTGCGAGCGCATCTTGGAAGAAAAGAAGGTGGATCTGATAGCGGCCAGCGACCTCTATAAATTATAAAAGATGTAAAATAGTGGTGCTCAGATTTGGTCGTTTCGTGAAAATGCCTTATCTTTGCACTCACTTTTGCACTGCAAGGGGCGTTTAGCTCAGTTGGTTTAGAGCATCTGCCTTACAAGCAGAGGGTCGGGGGTTCGACTCCCTCAACGCCCACAGGAATCCCCGGAATGATCCGTTCCGGGGATTTCTTTATGTTTCGGCGGATCGTTCTCTGGCGTTTTAGGATAATTTATCACTTCCTTCACGGCGTCTCTGCGATCTTTTTTGTAATTTTGTAGCCTTAAAATACGTATTTGTTATGAAACTTGATGCTTTGACCGCCATATCACCTGTCGACGGTCGTTATAGAGGAAAGACAGAGCCTTTGGCAGCTTATTTTTCAGAATATGCGCTCATCCGATACCGCGTTCGGGTGGAGATTGAGTATTTCATAGCACTTTGCGAGCTTCCATTGCCCCAATTGGCAGCCTTCGACCATGCCCGCTTCGGCCAGCTCCGCGATATCTACCGCGACTTCGACGAGACTTCCGCCGCACGCGTAAAGGAAATCGAGCAGACGACCAATCATGATGTGAAGGCCGTGGAATACTTCATCAAAGAGCAGTTCGACCGCCTTCAGGGGTTAGAGGCATACAAGGAGTTTATCCATTTTGGGCTCACTTCTCAGGATATCAACAACACCAGCGTGCCGCTCTCCGTCAAAGAGGCGCTCGAAGAAGTCTATATCCCCCAGGTCGAATCGCTCGTCAGCCTGCTCCGTCAGTATGCCGACGACTGGAAAGACGTGCCCATGCTCGCCAAGACACACGGGCAGCCGGCCTCGCCCACGCGGCTTGGCAAGGAGGTGGAGGTGTTCGCCTACCGGCTCGAAGAGCAGCTGCAGACCCTCCGGGCATGCAAGTACACGGCCAAATTCGGTGGCGCAACGGGCAACTTCAATGCCCACCACGTGGCCTATCCTGCCTATGACTGGCGTCAGTTTGGCAATCAGTTCGTCAGCGGGAAGTTAGGTTTGGAGCGCGAACAGTGGACCACCCAGATCAGCAACTACGATCACTTGGCCAGCGTCTTCGATGCCATCCGCCGCATCAACACCGTCATCATCGATCTCGACCGCGACTTCTGGATGTACATCTCGATGGAATACTTCAAGCAGAAGATCAAGGCAGGAGAGGTCGGATCAAGCGCCATGCCCCACAAGGTCAATCCGATCGACTACGAAAACAGTGAGGGAAACCTCGGCATAGCGAATGCCATCCTGCAGTTCCTCGCACAGAAGCTGCCCGTAAGTCGCCTCCAACGCGACCTCACAGACTCCACCGTGCTCCGCAATGTGGGCGTTCCGATCGGGCATAGCATCATCGCCGTGCAGAGCACATTGAAGGGATTGGGCAAGCTCATACTCAATGAGGAGAGGCTGCATGATGATCTGGACCATACATGGGCCGTCGTTGCGGAAGCCATACAGACCATCCTGCGCCGCGAGGGATACCCCCATCCCTATGAAGCCCTCAAGGCTCTGACCCGCACAAACCAGACGATGACCGAGGAGACGATTCATCAGTTTATTCAGGAATTGGAAATCAGCGAAGACGTAAAGGCCGAATTGATGGCAATCACACCACACAACTACACAGGAATTTAAGTATTTAGACATATTATTATTAACCGCCGTGAGGCTTAAAAAGTAAAAACTACAAATGGATTCAGAATTAGACAACAAGACTCAGGATCAGTCTGCTGCCCAGAACGATGACGCCCGTGAGGGCTATAGGCCGGCAGGCAACTATCAGAGAGATTATCATGCAGGGCCCAGACCACAGCGCCCACGTATTCACTCACAACATGCGTACAGTTCAGACCGGACTCCCAACAGCGGAGAAGGTGGCTTCCGTCCCGAAGGTTTTGGCTTGGGACTGCAGAGCGGAGGTAACACTCAGCAGCAGCGGAGCTATCGCCCGCGATTCAATAATGCCGGCGGATACCAGCCCCGCGAGCCCCGTCAGGGCTATCAGCCGCGTAGCTATCAGCCGCGTCCGCAGGGCGGCTACCGTCCCCGTTACAACAATCAGGAAGAGGAAGGTGGCTATCATCAGCCGCGCGGCGGATACCAGCCCCGCCAGCAGGGAAGCTATCGTCCGCGCTTCAACAACAATGAAGAGGGCGGCGGCTATCAGCCTCGCAGCAACTACGGAAACCGCGGGGGCTACCAGCAGCGTGGCGGTTACAACAGCCGGGGAGGCTACCAGCCGCGCGGCGGATACCAGCCACGAGGCGGCTATCAGCCCGGTGGAGGCTATCGGCAGCATACGCCCGGCTACGACCCGAATGCAAAATACAGTCTCAAGAAGCGTATCGAATATAAGGAAGAGAATATCGATCCGAACGAGCCGATACGTCTCAACAAGTTCTTGGCGAATGCCGGGGTCTGCTCACGGCGTGAAGCTGACGAGTTCATACAGGCCGGCGTGGTCACCGTCAACGGTAACGTGGTGACCGAACTGGGTACAAAAGTGCTTCGTACGGATGAGATCAAGTTCCACGATCAGACCGTGTCGTTGGAGAAGAAGGTATATGTGCTGCTCAATAAGCCGAAGGATTACGTGACGACAAGTGACGATCCGCAGCAGCGCAAGACCGTTATGGACTTGGTGAAGGATGCCTGCCCGGAACGCATCTATCCCGTAGGGCGCTTGGACCGCAACACGACGGGCGTGCTGTTGCTGACCAACGACGGCGATTTAGCCAGCAAGTTGACCCACCCGAAGTTTCTGAAGAAGAAGGTATATCATGTCTTCCTCGACAAGAACGTGACTGCTACGGACCTCCAGAAGATTGCCGAGGGCGTCGAACTGGATGACGGAGAAGTGCACGCAGATGCCATTGAGTATGCCGACGAGCGCGACAAGAGCCAGGTGGGCATTGAAATCCACAGCGGAAAGAACCGCATCGTGCGCCGCATTTTCGAGAGCCTGGGCTACCGGGTGGTGCGTCTTGACCGTGTACAGTTTGCGGGTCTGACGAAGAAGAACCTGCGCCGTGGCGACTGGAGATTCCTGTCGGAGAAAGAAGTGGATATGCTTCGCATGGGCGCATTTGAATAATCGTGAATTTAAAGAACAAAACAAGAGGACATGAAAAGAACTAAAGTTGTTGATGCATTGGCTTGCACCGACTTTGGAACAGATGTTACGGTGATGGGATGGGTGCGTACCCATCGCAGCAGCAAGGCCGTCGACTTCGTCGCCTTGAATGACGGGTCGACGATAAAGAATATTCAGATCGTCGTCGATCCGGCCAAGTTCGATGAAGACACTTTGAAGCAGGTGACGACGGGTGCCAGCATCCGGGCAGCCGGAAAGTTGGTCGAGAGCCAGGGAGCGGGCCAGACGGTCGAGATACAGTGTGAGGATCTCGAGGTCTTCGGCGGCTGCGGAAGCGACTATCCGATGCAGAAGAAAGGCCAGAGCTTCGAGTATATGCGCCAGTATGCACATCTGCGCCTGCGCACCAACACGTTTGGGGCGGTGATGCGCATCCGTCATAACATGGCCATTGCCATCCACCAGTATTTCCACGAGCATGGTTTCTACTATTTCCATACACCGCTCATCACGGCCAGTGATGCCGAGGGAGCCGGCGATATGTTTCAGGTGACGACCATGGACCTGAAGAACGTGCCTGCGACAGAGGACGGCAAGGTCGACTTCAGCGATGATTTCTTCGGCAAGCGCACCTCGCTCACCGTCTCCGGACAGTTGGAAGGCGAGCTCGGGGCGACCGCATTGGGGCAGATCTACACGTTCGGACCGACGTTCCGGGCAGAGAACAGCAACACGCCGCGCCACCTCGCGGAGTTCTGGATGATTGAGCCGGAGATCGCATTCATTGATCTCGACGATCTCATGGATCTCGAGGAGGACTTCATCAAGCATTGTGTGAAATGGGCGTTGGATAACTGTCAGGATGACTTGGCATTCCTCAACCAGATGGTCGACAAGCATTTGCTCGAGCGGCTCCATCATGTGCTGGAGGAAGAGTTTGTGCGACTGCCTTACACTGAGGGCATCCGCATCCTCGAGGAGGCACAGAAGAACGGCCAGAAGTTTGAGTTCCCCGTCAATTGGGGGATGGATCTGGCCAGCGAACATGAGCGTTTCTTAGTGGAGCATCATTTCAAGCGCCCCGTGATCATGACCGGTTATCCTAAGGATATCAAGGCCTTCTACATGAAGATCAACGATGACGGCAAGACGGTGCAGGGCACTGACGTGCTCTTCCCGCAGATCGGTGAGATCATCGGCGGTTCTGTGCGTGAGGAGAACTATGACAAACTGCTCGGTGAAATCAAGCGCCGCGACATCCCGATGAAGGATATGTGGTGGTATCTCGATACGCGCCGGTTCGGCACTTGTCCGCACGGTGGTTTCGGCCTTGGCTTTGAGCGCCTGATACTCTTCGTCACCGGCATGCAGAACATACGTGACGTGATCCCCTTCCCGCGCACTCCGAAGAGTGCGGAATTCTGATCCGAACGGAAGAATAGAAGCCCCTCGCCGGCCCTCTCTGATTGGGGAGGGAGGTAAGGGCGCCTCCCCCGACCCTTCCATGGGGAGGGGAGATATAAGCAGAGAACCTCTACCCACCCCCTCTCCAATAGGGATGGGTGGAGGTTTTTTATATATTGTAGTTGGTTATATGTCCCTTTGTCCATTGCGGGCGGACCTTGTGCCCGTCCGCAACCAAGTAATCCGATATGCCAATGGAATGTCATGGACGGTCGGAATTGATCCATTAACCGTAGGGGCGGATCGGCGTATCCGCCCGCAATCAACCCAATGGGATAAGATCATGCTATGAACGCCCGTCCGCATTTTGCCATCCGCAACCGACATTCATGATCAACGTGCTGTTTTCCGGTTGCAT
>JALFRV010000140.1 GCA_022778905.1 Prevotella sp.
CCGACAGAGAATTGGTGACGGCCACCGTTCCCGTGACGCAGCACGGCCCGGGCGAGACAACCGTTGATGTGGCCAAGCTCTTCCCCGTGAAGGACAGGACCAATAAGCTGACCGTCGAATATACCAACAATCCTGCCTGGATGATGATTCAGGCGCTGCCGACAGTCGCGCAGACCGATGAGAAGAATGCGATCAGTCTGGCTGCGGCCTTCTATGCCAACAGCGTTTCCAAGTTCATCCTCCGGCAGACACCGACGATCAAGACCGTGCTCAACAGCTGGAAGCTGCAGGGAGGCGACGGATCGCCCCTGCAGAGCCAGCTTCAGAAGAATGCGGGGCTCAAGTCGATGCTTCTCGATGAGACGCCGTGGGTCGGCGACGCCGATCGCGAGGCGGAACAGAAGCAGTTGCTCATCAACTTCTTTGATGAGTCCGCCACGGACTATCGGCTCCTTTCCCAACTGACAGCCCTGCGCTCCCTGCAGTCGGCCGACGGTTCCTTCAGCTGGTGGCCGGGCATGCCGGGCAGTCTGTACATGACCACTGCCGTGAGCAAAATGCTCGTTCGGCTCAACCGTATGGTCGGCAACTCGTCCGAAACGTCCGCCATGCTCCGGTCGGCGTTCGGTTTCATGGATCGCAGGATCGCGGAAATCGTGGTCGAGATGAAGAAACAGGAGAAGAAAGGTGCCCGTCATCTCTGTCCCTCCAATGTGGCTTGTGACTATCTCTATCTCTCTGCGCTGGCCCAACGGCCTTCCACTGCCGACATCCGATACCTCATCGGACTGTTGGAGAAGGATCCTGCGGCTCTCTCGATCTATGGAAAAGCCAATTCGGCCGTGATCCTTTCCGCCTTCGGGAAGCCGGCCAAGGCGAAGGAATATCTGCAGAGTCTCAGCGAATACACGGTCTTCCGTGAGGACATCGGGCGCTATTTTGACACGCCGAAGGCACAGTCGTCATGGTTCGATTACCGCATTCCGACTCAGGTGGCAGCCATTGAGGCCATCAAGGCGCTGCAACCTGAAAAGACCGGAGAGATCGATGAGATGAAGCGCTGGCTGCTTCAGGAGAAGCGGACCCAGAGCTGGGACACGCCCATCAACAGCGTCGAGGCAGTCTATGCTTTCCTTGACGGACAGCGTCCGACCGACCTTGCGGCCAAGGAGGAAGCTGTCATCCGGCTCGATGGCACACGTATGGATCTCTCTGCCGCCACGGCCGGCCTCGGCTATGTCAAGGGGAGTGTCACCGGGAAAATGCCGAAGAACGTCACGATCGACAAGTCCTCGGGCGGCACAAGCTGGGGCGCCGTCTACGCCCAGTATTTTCAGGCATCTTCGGCCGTTACGGATCATGCGGCCGGATTCACGATCACGCGCGAGCTGATCGGTGCTGACCGCCTGAAAGTCGGTGACCGGGTGCGGGTCAGGATCACCGTTCAGGCCGACCGCGACTATGATTTTGTCCAGATCGTCGACAAGCGCGCCGCCTGCATGGAACCCGTACGCCAGCTCAGCGGCTATCACAACGGCTACTATTGCAGCCCTCGCGACCATGCCACCAGCTACTACTTTGACCGCATGCCGAAAGGTAAGCACGTCATCGAAACTGAATATTACATAGACCGCAGCGGCACTTACCAGACCGGGACCTGTACCGTGCAATGCGCATACAGCCCTGAATTTATGGCCAGAACCGCTGCCAAACAATTAGTCATACATCAATGAACAGGAAAACCATCTTGCTTTCGCTGCTCGCGTTGAATGCGCTGGCACTTCAAGCGCAGCGCATTGCAGCCACTCGGGAAGTGCTCGACTGCGGACAAATCTTGTTTCGGAAGCCGGTCACCGTCGATTTCACCCTGCAGAACAAAGGCAACCGCGATCTGCAGATCACGAATGTCAGAACCAGTTGTGGGTGTACCACCGTCGATTATCCGCGCGGCCCGATCGGGCACGACCAGTCTTTCTCGCTCCGGGTCAGCTATGATGCCAAGCAGATGGGGCACTTCGAGAAGCAGGTGGGGGTCTATAGCAACGCTTCGAAGGAACCGTTGCTGCTGACCATCCGCGGTGTCGTGGTCAGCGAGATCGTCGACTTCTCCGGCGAATATCCATTCTCCTTGGGCGACCTGCGTACGGACCTCACGGACTTGGAGTTTGATGACGTCAACCGTGGTGACCGGCCTTTCATGCGATTCCACATCATGAACACGGGCAACACAACCGCACAGCCGGTAGTGATGCACCTTCCCGACTATCTCTCCGCGCAGGTGTCGCCCTCATCCATCGCTCCCGGCCATGCCGGAGTGGTGACCATTCAGCTCGACTCCCGCAAACTCCGCGACTTCGGACTGACCCAGACGTCCGTCTTCCTTGGCCGTTATCCCGGTGACAAGGTGTCACAGAGCAATGAGATGACGGTGTCTGCCGTCCTGCTGCCCGACTTCCGCAACCTCTCCGAAGCAGAACTGAGCATGGCACCGAAGATGGAGTTGTCGACCTTCAATCTTGATCTCGGCTCCTTCGATGGCAAGGAAAAGAAAAAGGGAGAGCTTCTGATCACCAACCTCGGAAAGTCGGTCCTGAAGATCAATAACCTGCAGATGTTCTCCACAGGCTTGCAACTTTCGCTCAACAAAACGAAGATTGCGCCGGGCGAGACGGCCAAGCTGAAGGTCACGGCGGAGGCCAAAGGACTGCAGGCAGCGCGTTCGAAGCCGCGCATCCTCATGATTACCAACGATCCCGATCACGCGAAAGTGATCATCAACATATTGGTCAAATGATCCAGATTGAGATAGACAGCGGGAGCGGATTCTGCTTCGGCGTCACGGCCGCGATCAAGAAAGCGGAAGAGGAGCTGGCTTCCGGTAAGCAGTTGTATTGCTTGGGTGACATCGTCCACAACGGGATGGAACTCGAACGCCTGCACGGACGGGGACTGATCACCATCGACCACGAGCAGCTCAAGCAGCTGCATGACGTCAAAGTGCTGCTCCGGGCACATGGCGAACCGCCCGAGACCTATGAGGTCGCACGTCGTAACGGCATTGAGATCATCGATGCCACGTGCCCTGTGGTGCTGCAGTTGCAGCGGCGCATCAAGCGCCAGTATGAGGCATCTTTGCCGGAGGGAAAGACCGATACGGCTCCATCGGCCCAGTTGGTGATCTTCGGGAAGAACGGACATGCCGAAGTCCTCGGCCTCGTGGGGCAGACCAGCAGCCATGCCATCGTCATTGAGAGCATGGAGGATGTCGGAAAACTCGATTTCTCGCGCGACATCTATCTCTACTCCCAGACCACTAAGAACTTGGATGAGTTCCGCCGCGTCATCGACTACATACAGGACCACATCTCAC
>JALFRV010000188.1 GCA_022778905.1 Prevotella sp.
AAAGCAGCATGGGTCCGGTTTTAGGGATAGTATAAGCGATCAATCCGGATCGGTCATTAAAGACCGAACTGATTTTGTCCGATGGTCGGGCAGCTTACCTGTCGGGGAGGCCGAGGGCGTAGCGTGCTGCGTCGGGGAAGACCGGCAGGGAAGATGTCCGGCAGGCGGACGGAAGCAGCCGGAAGGCATTCATCAACAAACATCAATAAGAAGCGGCGGTCCGATGACCGTTGCGCGTAAAACGTAAACACTATGAGCAAGAAATGGATCTCACGCTACAACAGTATCCTCACGGCCGGGCTGGCCGCCTTAGGGTTCACCTCATGCGACGGCTTGTGGAACAGCCCGGTCGAGTATGGCTCACCGATTGTACACTATCAGGTCATCGGACGGGTGACAGATGAAGCCGGCAACCCCATCAAGGGCATCAAAGTGACGGTGGCGGACCGCTACAATTACAATAGGGCAGCTGATGACAAGGTCGACTCGGTCTATACCGACGAAGCCGGAAAATATGCCTCCAAGCAACTCCGATCGATGACGACCGATGAGGTCAGCGTCGTGATGGCCGACGTGGACGGCGATGCCAACGGAGGCACATTCGCCAACGACACGGTGAAAAACAAGGAGATCGTCAGGAAACAGACCAAGAAAGGCGACGGTAACTGGGATAACGGTACCTACGAACTGACCGCCGACAAGAAACTGAAGAAAACAAAATGACCACAATCCGCAAGCGAATAGGACTCGAACTGTGGCGACATCTGCAGGATAACTTGATCAAGGAGCACCCGCTCCGGCAACTGTTCTGGGAAACGACCCTGCGCTGCAACCTTCACTGCCGCCACTGCGGGAGCGACTGCAGGACCGTCAGCGGAACCCCGGACATGCCGCGCGAGGACTTCATGCGCGTGCTCGACAGCATCGCCCGGCGCACGGATCCCCACCAGGTCTTCGTCATTCTGACCGGCGGAGAGCCGCTCCTGCGACCGGACATCGTCGAATGCGGACGCGAGATCTACAGCCGGGGCTTCCCCTGGGGCATGGTCACCAACGGCCTCATGCTCACCTCTGAAAAGCTGAAGGCGCTCATCGGAGCCGGTCTCCACGCACTCACCGTCAGCCTCGACGGATTGGAGGAAAACCATAACTGGATGCGCGGACACGCCGAAAGCTTCAGCCGGGTCAGCCGGGCCCTTGACCTGATGCGCGCGGAGCCGACACTCGCCTACGACGTAGTGACCTGCGCCAACGCCCGCAACATAGACGAACTGCCTGCCCTGCGCGATTTTCTCATCTCGAAAGGCGTCCGATCGTGGCGCCTGTTCACCGTTTTCCCGGTCGGAAGGGCCGCTTCCGACCCAGCCATGCGCCTCACCGGCGACCAGTTCCGCCAAGTGATGGAGTTCATCAAAGACACCCGGAAGCAGGGAACCATCAAGGCAAGCTACGGCTGCGAGGGATTTCTCGGCGACTATGAGGCCGAAGCACGCGACCGCTTCTACAGCTGCCAGGCAGGCATCACAGTCGGTTCGGTGCTCTGCGACGGCAGCATCTCGGCCTGTCCGAGCATACGACCCGACTTCCATCAGGGATCGATCTATCAGGATGACTTCATGGATGTGTGGGCCGAACGCTTCGCCCGCTACCGCCATCGCGAATGGATGCGCACCGGACCCTGTGCCGATTGCAGTGCCTTCAGATACTGCCGCGGCAACGGCATGCACCTCCGCGATGCCGACGGGCACCTCCTGATGTGCCATTGGCGCAAGCTGCGCAACCTGCCCATGGATCCTGTCACGGCAGCCGACTGAGCCTGCGCCCGCTGCGAACATATGCTCCGGAGGATGTGCAGACGGCATGCACGGCGCGTGCAGCTATCCTGCACACCCCGTGCAGTAATCCTGCACCCCATGTGCAGTAATCCTGTACCCCATGTGCAGCAATCCTGCACCCCATGTGGAGCAATCCTGCACCGTGCATAAAGTCATTCTTTATCCACCCAAGAGCAATCCTGACGCCATCAGAAAGGAGTCCTGCACCGCGCATCAGACAAATCTGTAGCACTCATCAAACAATCATTCAAAAGCGCAACAGGCAGGACACGAAAAAAGGGGAGTTGACGGCTCAACTCCCCTTGTCTTTGTTCCGGATCACCAGATCTGTGCCCGTTTGTTCTTCGGCAGATACATCTTGCTGCCCTTCTTGATCTTGAAGGCATCATACCAGGCGTCAATCTGCGGCAGCGCACCGTTGACCCGCGCGATGTTGGGCGAATGCGGGTCGGTCGTGATGATATACTTCACATATTCCGGAGCCATGTTGGAGGCCCACACGCGGGCATATGCGAGGAAGAAACGCTGTGCAGGCGTGAAGCCGTCCTTCACCTCGAGCGGGTTCTGCCTGATGGCATTCTGGAACGCACGATAGGCAATATTGAGGCCTCCATTGTCCCCGATGTTCTCGCCCAGGGTCAGTTTGCCGTTCACCTTTGTGCCGGGCAGCACCTCGAAGCTGCTGAAATAGTCGACCAGAACCTTTGTCCTTGCGCTGAAATTGGCCTTGTCCTTCTCCGTCCACCAGTTCTTCTGGTTGCCCGTCTTGTCAAACTGGCTGCCCTGATCATCGAACCCATGGCTCATCTCATGACCGATCACGGCACCGATGGCACCATAGTTGGCAGCGTCGTCAGCCGTCGGATCGAAGAACGGAGCCTGCAGGATCGCAGCCGGGAAGCAGATTTCATTGGTCGTGGGATTATAGTAGGCGTTCACCGTCTGCGGTGTCATGCCCCAGCGCATCTTGTCTACCTTCTTGTTGACATGCTCTGCGATGTAGTCGTCAGTGGCCCAGCGGCTGATGGCCTGCAGGTTTGCGTAGAGCGAAAGCGAATCGTCCACCTGCAGCCCGCTGTAGTCCTTCCACTTGTCCGGATAGCCTATCTTGATGATGAAGTTGGCCAGTTTGTCCTTCGCCTGTAGCTTGGTCTGGGCGCCCATCCATGTTGCCTCGTCGATGCGCTGCGCCAATGCGGTCTGCAGATTGTGCACCAGCTCCATCATGCGCTGCTTGCTGCTGGCGGGGAAGTATTTCTCCACGTAGAGTTTACCGATCGCCTCGCCGAGCGTGCCGCTTACTAAGCTGACGGCACGTTTCCATCGCGGACGGTCCTGCTTGACGCCACTCATCACCGAGTTGAGCCTGAAGGCTTCGGCACGGAAGTCGTCACTGAGCTGGCTTGCAGCCCCGGCGATGACCTTGATGGCGGCATAGGCCTTCAGATCTTCCAACGGCGCCTCGGCCAGAATCTTCTCCACCTCGTGGATCGGCTCCGGTTGGCCGACGTCAACGGCATCGAATGCAGGGAATCCACTGGCCAAGAAGACATTGCCCCAGTCGATTCCGGGGAAGTCATTGATCAGCTGCGCGTAGGGCATCTTGTGATAGTTGGCATCGACGTCGCGCAGTTTGACCTCGTCATAGCTGGCTTTCGCGATGCGCGTTTCAATGGCAATCACGGCGCGCATCTTCTTCTCGGCCGCCGACTCGTCATCTCCGGTCAGCTGGAAGAGCTTCTTCAGATAAGCCTGATAGGCCTCGAAGACGAGCTTGTTCTGCCCTTCGGGGTCGATATAGTAAGCACGCGTGCCCAATCCAAGGCCTCCCTGGCCGATGCCGACCAGGTTCCAATCGGCGTTGCGCATGTCAGCTCCGCATCCGATACCAAACATCATCGTACCCTCTCCGTTGCGGTCCAGCTGGGCCGTAACAAGCTGATACTCCTTCCGGTTGCTGATTGCGGCGATCTTGGACAATGTCGGTTTGAGCGGCTCCCAGCCCTCCTTGTTGAGCCGGACGCTGTCCATCATCAGCTTGTAAAGCGATCCGATCTTCTGCCCCAAGGATCCTTTGGGCTGCGGCGTGTTGGCATATTGGAGGATCAGTTCCTGTATGCGCTTCTGGTTGAGCTCATAAAGGTCGGTGAAAGCACCGTTGTCTGAATGCTCCGCATCCAAGGGATGGGTCCTCAGCCAACCGCCTACGGCGTACTCATAAAAATTGTCTCCCGGACTGACAGTGGGATTCAGGTTTGCCTTGTCGATGCCCGACGACAGCCCTTGTGCGAAGGCTGCCGTTGAGGCAAACATCATAGCGAGGGATAATAGCTTTTTCATTGCTGTTCTGTATGATTGTTTTGATTCATGTTTATTTCTTCTCTGCCCGCATGATCACCTGAATATGGTTGGCCGGAACGAGCAGTTTCTGTGCCAATTGCTGTATCTTCGCCGGTGTCAGGGCACTGACGACCTTTGTATAGTCGGTATCTTTGTCGATGCCGAAGAGACTGTAGTCGGAGATCACATCAAGCC
>JALFRV010000238.1 GCA_022778905.1 Prevotella sp.
GACCGCCCAAAGCTATCCTCTGCGCGAGCCGGAAATATCATCTGCCGGAGGGGCATGGGAAAAGGGCTTTTGCAGGAGGATTAAGGCCGGGGGCAGGAAGGACGGAAAAGGCGTCTAAGGATGCATGGGGGATGGAGGGAAAAGGCTCCCCGGAGGAGTGTGGCAAGGAGCGGATGCGGGGCGGGAAACGGCCGCCACGAGGGACGGGAAACAGGGAAAACGAGGAGGGAACGCGTCAGAAAGAAGTGCGTAAAGCATCGCAAGCGGGCGCGGGAGGGACCGGGGGAGTTGGCTGAAGAAAAGAGAAAGTTGATTGATTGTTTTTGGGAGGACAGGAGGGAATGCGTAGATTTGCAATCGTAACATCGAAAGAAAGGAATGAATACGAAAAAGGTAATCAGAGCCCTCATGATCTCCACCGCCGCGATGGCTGTGGTCTCATGCTCATCGGGCAACAGTATTTGGGATGATTTTGATGATTCGGGCAGCCTGGAAAACGGCAGTGTGACAACCGGAGGCACCACCTCGGCCGGCTCGGCGGCCACAACGGCAACCGAACTGGAGAACTTGACGATCAGCATCGACACGACCTCGATGGCCGAGACGGAAACCGTGCCGGCGGACGACGAGGACTACGTGGAGAACAACACGTTCGGCTCGACGGTCTATGTGGCCTACAACGGCTCGACGGCCACGGTGACCGGATCGGTGGCCGGCGTCGCCTGGACCGTGGACGGGGCTGACGTGACGGTGACGTCGACTGCAAAAGGCGTGAACTATGTGCTGAGCGGGACGGCGACGGAAGGCTCATTCAAGATGGCGACAAGCGACGACAGCAAGAAGTTCAGGCTGACGCTCAACGGCGTGAACCTGACCAACAGCAACGGACCGGCTATCAACATCCAGGTGGGAAAGCGCGCTTACGTGGTGGCCAACGATAACACGACGAACACGTTCACCGACGGATCAAGCTACGCCACAAGCACGGAAGACCAGAAGGGGACGATCTTCAGCGAGGGGGAGCTGCTCTTCAGCGGATCGGGACGCATACAGGTCTACGCCAATGCGAAGGCGGGCATCGTCTCGGATGACTATGTCATGATCCGCCCGAACACGAATATCTACGTGAAATCGACCGCCGGCAACGGCATCAAAGGCAACGACGGACTGGCGATCAAGGGCGGTGTGGTCAACGTGGAGACACAGGGCACGGCGAGCAAGGCGCTGTCGAGCGACGGCTATTTCACGATGGACGGCGGTCGGGTGACGGCCATCACGACCGGCGGAGCGACCTATGACAGCGAGGAGAACGACGCGACGGCCTGCTCGGGCGTGAAGAGTGACTCGACGTTCACGATGAACGGCGGCGAGCTGAGATGCCTCAGCACAGGCCAAGGCGGCAAGGGCATCAGCACGGATCAACAGCTGACGATGAACGGCGGGACCATCAAGGTGGTCACAAGTGGTAAGAAATATCAGTACAGCAGCTCGATTGACACGTCGCCCAAGGGCATCAAGAGCGACGGGAACATGACGATCAACGGCGGCGCCCTGCTCGTGAAGGCTACCGGCGGCGAAGGGGCGGAAGGCATCGAGAGCAAGGGAACAATGGATATCAACAGTGGATCGATAGAAGTATATGCCTGTGACGACGGCCTGAACGCAGCCAAGAACCTGACCGTTTCGGGCGGTTTCGTCTATGCGTTCAGCATGAACAACGACGGCTTGGACGCCAACCAGAACCTCTATGTCAAAGGCGGGACAATGGTGGTCTACGGGGCTTCGCAGCCCGAACAGGGACTGGACGCGGCCGAAGGCTATTCGCTCACCGTCACGGGCGGCACGTTTGTGGCCGTCGGTGGAGGCACGGCCTATCCCTCGAGCACCAGCACGCAGCCGTCAATCGTCTATGGCGGCAGTGTCAGCGCAGGCACCTGGCTGACGGTGAACAGCGGTTCGGCCAACGTGCTCGGCTTCGAGATGGGACGGAGCTATAACGGCACGGCCTGCTTCCTGATCTCGTCGCCGGACCTGAAAGCCGGAAGCCCTTACAGCATCAGCACCGGATCGACCGTCACGGGCAGTGACTGGCACGGTCTGACCGCGCAGGCCACGGTGAGCGGCACAGGCTCGCAGGCAGCAAGCATCTCGGCACTGAGTTCCCCCTACTCCACGGCCGGAAGCAGCATAGGAGGCATGGGCGGAGGCCAGCCGGGCGGCGGAGGCGGACGAATCTGGTAATGAGCAGCATGAGCGTGTGGGCGGACGGACAGCCGGTCGCACGCTCATTCGCGTTCAGCATGACAATAAACAAGGCGCATGATGCGTTATCACAATAAAGAATCATGAGAAAAGCGCTACGCAACAACAAGGAGAACCTGATCTACATAGGATTCTGGATACTCCTGTTTCTCGCTCCCCTGCTGACGTTCTACATCCAGACCGCCGGCAATGACAAGAAGATGTTCCAATGGTATGAGGTCTTCGGCGTATGGAAACTCTTCGCGGTCTACTTCGTGATCTTCCTGATCCACAACTTCCTGTTGGCTCCCCTGCTGTTCAGAAAGCACCGGCCTGGACTTTACACGCTCGGGACGACGGTCTTGGTGACCCTCTTCGTGCTGTTCCAATACACAAGCCGCCCGGATCCGAAGATGATGATGCACGGGCCGCGCCCACCCATGGAATGGGATGGAAGAAAGGGACCGCAGGAACAGAAAGACCGCCCCGGAGGCACGGACACCGCCTGCAGGCAGCCTGGAGTGGACGTAAGGTACGCCCACCGCACCAGGCACGACAGCACGGCAGCCTGCGAAACGGGAACTCCAGGGAAGGCCGCGCGACCGGACAAGGCCGGAAACGACCGGCGGATGCCTCCTCTGGCCAACGGACAGGCCAACATCTTCAACACGCTCATGATCATCTTCCTGCTCTGCATGAATTTAGGCATGAAGACGTATTTCAAGTCTGAAGAGGACCGGGAAGAAATGCAGCAGTTGGAGCGACAGAATCTGCAGCACCAATTGGATTATCTCAAATTCCAGGTAAACCCGCACTTCTTCATGAATACGCTCAACAACATCCACGCGCTGATCGACATTGATGGCGAAAAGGCCAAGTCCTCGATCGTCGAACTGTCCAAGCTGATGCGCTATCTGCTCTATGAGTGCAATCGATCGTTCGTACCGCTGAAGGCCGAACTGGACTTTCTGGACCACTATATCACGCTGATGCGCATGCGGTTCACGGACGCCGTGAAGATCATGTCGGACATACCGCGGCTGGTCCCTGACCGCCTGCTGCCCCCGCTGTTGCTCATCACGTTCTTAGAGAACGCGTTCAAGCATGGCGTGAGCTATCAGAGCGACTCGTTCATCAGGTTTACGCTGAACATAGAAGACGACAGGCTGCACTTCGAATGTCTCAACAGCATGAACAAGGAGAGCACGCAGGAACAAGGAGGGATCGGACTTGCCAACGTCAGACAACGGTTGGAATTGATCTACGGCAATGATTACGAACTCGCCTTCGGCGAAATCGAGGGCAACTACCGCGTCAGTCTCGACATCCCGCTGCTCACGGAGCAGGAAGGACGGAAGCTCACCGCAGCCGACAAGACTACATCCAAACAACGAAGAAGCAGAACAGATGATTAAGTGTTTAGCAATAGATGACGAGCCGCTGGCACTGCGTCAGTTGGCGAACTATATCCGGAAGATGCCGTTTCTCGAAATGGCGGGAGAATGTCAGAACGCGCTTCAGGCAAAGAAAATATTAGAGAACGAGATGATCGATGCCATTTTCATCGATATCAACATGCCCGACTTCAACGGCATGGACTTCGTCAAGAGCCTTAACGCACCTCCGATCGTGGTCTTTACGACCGCCTACAGTGAGTACGCGGTGGAGGGCTATAAGGTCGACGCGGTCGATTATCTGCTGAAGCCTTATGGTCTGGACGACTTCAAACGGGCCGCCAACAAGGTGAAAAAAGCCTATGAGAGCCTGCAGCACACCGCAGAACCCACGCCTGTAGGCCAACCGCTGCCGGAAGCGACAGTGTCGATGAGGGAAGAAGGGAGAAAGGATGACGGTGGCGTGCTCTATTTCAAGACGGAGCACAGGATCGTGCGCGTCAGCCTGCCGGACATCCGTTACGTAGAAGGAATGAGCGAATATCTGAAGATCTACATTGAAGGGCAGAAGCCGCTCGTGGTGTTGCTCAGCATGAAAAAGTTGGAGGACAGGCTGCCAGGCTCGTCCTTCATGCGCATTCACCGGTCATATATCATCAATCTGAACAAGATCCGCGAGGTCAACAAGAATCGCGTCATCTTGGACGAAGAGACCTATCTCCCTATCGGAGACCTCTACAAGGAGACGTTCTCCGAGTATCTCAATGACAAATTCTTAGGAAAGTAATTCTCCGCATAGCTGATATGGGCAATTCATGGAATTGAAGCAGCGGGCCTTGCCGCAGCGTGAGCGATGCAGAAAGGAGGACTGATTAGGGAAAGGCATATTGATAACATGTGGCCTGTATATTGTTGGGGCAGTCGGCGTCATCATGTGAAAACAGGCGTTAGAATCGGTAAATGGCGGGGAGCTGTGCAGAGATCATTGAATAAGGGCATGATGAGGCGGGCCGTTGTGAAACAGGTAACAGGGAGTGAGAAGTGATCAATGGGGAAATGTTTATTCATGTCGGTCACTCTATATAATATTGTAGCGGTCGTCACCATCATGTGAAAACAGGCGTTAGAATCGGTAAATGACGGGGAGTTGTGCAAAGATCATTGAATAAAGACATGCAGGAGCGGTCCTTGCACCGGCCCTCATGAACTTTCCTGTCACCCTCCGACGGGTGGTGAGACATATTCTTTCACACCCTCGCCTTTGTGGAAGGGCCCCAGACTGCCTTTCTCCTTGCCTCCATACTTTCCGCAGCGAACCGGGAGAGTGGCCCGTAGGGGCGGATCTGCGTATCCGCCCGCAATGGCGAACACCTCGCATGAACCAAGCGTCCGAATCATTGCGGACGGGCACATGACTTCGTACAGATTTCCTTTACACCGTTTTAACACTTGGAATTAAAATGGAAAGTAAAAAAGTAAGACGCCAATTTCACCGTGAGGATTTTATCCTTAAACCCGGATCGGTCATTAGCGTCCGAACTGATTTTGTCCGATGGCAGGGCAGATTGTCTGCCGGGGATCCGAAGGCGTAGCGGCCTGCGTCAAGGAAGCCCGGCAGGAAAGATGTCCGGCATGCGGACGAAAGCAGTCGGAAAGCAGGAAAGGACAAGAATAAATGTGCTCCGGCGGTCTAATGGCCGATCCGGGTTAAAGTATTACGTGACTATTATTCCTCAGGAAAGTCAAAGTATTTTTATCAGTCATAAGTATGACATTGACACTGCCACCTTTCTCCGTTGGCAGCGAAAGTATGATTCAGCAGGAAAAGAGTTATCTTTGTCCCGTGCAATCACCAACAAGGTCAAGTCCGACTCCTCCGTATTCTCTGTGTGAGCGTGAATATTTTCCACACGGAGTACACAGAGATTTTTCAGCAAGCACATTGATATGTAAACCAATTCAGTCACTACAAATCAAACTGTGTGAAGTAAAATCAGGCATAGTCATGAACATATGTTGGTTGGCCTATGAACATATGTTCGTTGACCGATGAAGTTAACTTAGTTGGCCCATGAACATATGTTCGTTGGCCGATGAAGCTGACATGGTGACTATGCCTGATTTTACTTCACACAGTTTGATTTGTAGTGACTGAATGGGGTTGCATGCTTTTTACTTGCTTCTTGAAGAGCTTTACTCTACCGGTTAAATTCCACTATGATTACCGCAGAACAGTTACTTCCAAAAAGACCCTGCAGAAAATAGACAGGAAATATTTTGGAGATAAAAAACTACGTGAGTTCGGGATAAGATTAGTATGCAAACAGTTCCAATTGCCTTGTCTTTTCTATATGCACAGGCAATGCCTCTGGCTTGTTGTCAAAGAAACAGTAGGCAGTGAGTGCCGAGCAGATGTTCATCATAAAATTGTGT
>JALFRV010000244.1 GCA_022778905.1 Prevotella sp.
TCGGCATCGCTCCACGGAGAGGCGTCGAGGCGGGTGGTGACTTCGGCGAACACCTTTCCCTTTCCAAGGTAAATCCAGTGGGCCACCTTCTGTCCGGTGAGGGCCTGATAGTCGAAGCTGTAGTCGGGATCGAACGTCGTAGTGCCGGCTTTGATCCGCAGGAATCCCGAGTTCTTGGGCGACTGGGAGAATCCGTTGGCCAAAGAGGTGTTTGACATCGCGTAGAGATCGCCGTTCTCGTCTTTCTGGAGGCCGTTGAAGGCGTTCCATGATCCGATGTTTCCGAAGCGCGTATCTTTCATCAGCGTCACGAACTTGCAGTCCGGATAGGAGTAGACGGCCACAAATGCCGTGTCGGCATAATCCGAAGTGAAGGTGGTGGGACTCATCGGTTCGTAGCTGACATAGAGCTTTCCGCCGGCATACTGCATGCCGGTGACATATGGCCATTGATGGTCATCCATTGGCGCGACAGGCGTTGAGGTAACCTTGTTGCCCAATGCGAGTGTCCGGATGTCTACGGAATAGAAGGTAAGTCGGCCGCCCTTGCCCGTTGATGTGGGCAGTTCCATGGCCGCCATGGTATTGTCATCGACCTGGCAAAAGCCGATGGGCGTGGTGTTGAAGACGAAGTTGCCCCGTTCCTGAATATAGCCTGCGGCATCGCGTTGGATGCCCGTGGCGCTTGTCACGCCCAATCCGCCGATGGCAAAAACGGTCTGTCCGGCCTGCTGATAGTCGCGATAGCCCGACTGTTCGATCCCTCTGCCTAATGCGGTGATGGTTTTCGTGGAGTCCGAAAGATCGTCGTCGGTCACGACATAATAGGTTGTGGTGCCGTTGGAGGTAATGCCTAAAGCCATCACGTATGGCTCGTTGGGCGTTTCGAAGTCGCCCATTTCGTTGTCACAAGCGCTCATCGAGAATGCTGTGGCTATGCTGAAGGCCATGATCCTCAGCGTGTTGCGTGTGCTATGTTTCATTGTTTGCTGTTCGTTTTACGTTGTTAATTGGCTGCTATACAGCGCTCTGCTGAGCTTACATTTTCGACAGATATACCCTGAACTTCGCCGTTATGGCTCTCCCGGGCTTCTGCAGACGATAGTTGTCGTAGAGTTTCTCGTTGGTGAAGTTCGTGCATTCGAGGCCTACACTGTAGCGGCCGTCCTTCATCGTATAGTTTACAGAAGCGTTGTGGGAAAACTGTGTCGGAATGACCTTCTTGCTCGTGGGCCGCCCGAGGCCTGGAAAGCTCAGGTAATACTTATACACATAGTCACATCCATACTCCACGGAGAGGTTGTTGCCTTTGGTCAAGACGTCGTGAAAGTTCCATGCCGCGTCGCCGTTGAAGAAGAAATAGGGGATGTTGGGAATGCGCTGGCCGTAGGTGATGTTGGTCGATGTGCCGCTCGCGACATAGGAGTTAGTCGTGGTCTCCGTCTTCTGCCGGTCCTTGATGTCCTGATAGGTAATGTTGAAACCGATGCGGGCCAGGTTGCTGTATTCGTAATGCAGGCTGCCCTCGATACCATGTGTGATAGCTTTCCCTATGTTGTCGTAGGAGGTCGTGGGATCACTGGTCAGGCTGACACCTTTATATATGAAGTCTTTCGTGTAGCGATAGAGGTAGTTGGCCTCTGCCATGAGATGATGCCTGTCGAACTGACGGTCGAAGGCAAGCCCCACGTTGATGTTCTGCGAGTTCTCCGGGCGTAGGTCGGTATTGCTCTTTTGGATAAAACCGTCACCGAAGAGCTCCACGCTCTCGGGCATTCGGTAGGCCTGTTCCATGCTGAGTTTAGCCTGCAGGCCAGGCAGGATGAAATAGGTGAGAGCGGCTCCGTAGCCCACATGGGCCTGATGGGCCTTCACCTTCTCGTAGCGTTCTGTCTCGAGGAACTGGTCAAGCAGCTTGTGAGTGGCGGTGTTCATGAGGTAGAGCTTGCCAAAGACGTTGGCGTTCCAGCGGTCGAAGCGCACCTGATAGCCTACTCCCGTGATGTTCTTTGTCAGCGTCTGCGGCACGTTGTTCATCACGTAGTCTAAGTGTTCCGTGTCATTTTCCTTGCGCCTCATGGCCGTGAGCACATGGTTGAGGCTTACGCGCTGATGGTCGTCTATGACATAGTTGAGGTTGACATTGCCCTGCCACCCGCGTTCGCGGATGGTTGCGTCGGTGAGATAGCCTTCGCCCCGGCTGGCAGAAGCGATCTGCTCGCCCTTCCAGTTGTAGGTGACGGCAGCGGTGTCTGCGTTATGCGTGTTCACGATGTTATATGTGGCGTAGGCCGAGAGGTCCAGTCCGGGCGTGAAGAGATCCGTCTTGCGGTAGCGCAACTGGGGGATCAGGGAGAATCCTTTCTGCTTCACCTGACCGTAGACGACATCCATCGTGGCCCCCGTCTGGATCTGTTTGTTGTCCTCAGAGGCAATGAGCCCGAAGAGCAGATAGTCAGCCCAAGACTTGCGGATCACACCTGTCTCGATGCGGAGTCCGGCTGAATGGTAGCGGTCATGAAACCTTTTGGCCCAGCTCTCGCCTTGTTCGAGCCCGGTATTCAGGTCTACGATGGGTGCAAAGACCTTGTAGTCGTTTTTCGAGTAGTTGAAGAAGGCGTTGGTGCGGAAGGTGAATCCCGACTTCAGGTTGGTGTAGGCGCCGTTGAAGTTGATCCTGTGGGTGCCAAAAGAGCCTACTGCATAAGTGGCGTCTATATAGTTGGCGTTGACACGGGGCACGATGTTGACGGCGCCGCCCAAGGCATCAGACCCGAAAAGGACGGGCAGTACGCCCTTGTAGACCTCCACGCGGTCGGCCATATTGGATGAGATCGATGAGAGGTTGAAGCTCGAGCCGAAGTTGTCCATCGGGATTCCGTCAAGGAAAAACTTCACTTGATTGCCCGAAAAACCGTTCATTGCAAAGGTGTAGTTGCTACCCACGCCGCCGTCTTCGCGCACTCTTACGCTCGTCACCGTGTTGAGCACCTTGTTCATCGTGGGGTTGGAGGCATACTTGCGCGTCAGGTCCACAACGGAGATGGCATAGGCTTGCTCCTGAGCCTTTCGGGCTTTCGACTTGGCAACCACCACCACTTCGCGGAGCTGCTTGGCGTCCGAGCGGGTGGAGTCCGTTGTTTCGATGGGTGCAGACGCGCTTCCCGACAGCGCTGCAGCGAGTAAAATCGTAATTGGGTTCATATGGCTTTTATCCTTAAATACAACCAGATTGATTTGCGGATGCAAAGTTACGATGTTGCAGCCACTGTGACAATACCTTAAAATCATGAAATCTGAACAGCCCGCTTTCATGACCATACCCACTTGTGAGGGGCGCCGGGCGGAGGTTGAAAGGGCAGGGGCGGGCATGAGCGCGGTCTGCCTGACCGGCTGTTGCTTAGTGGATGTGAGCCGATATGATCGTTTTGGAGGGTCAGGAGGATAGCCTATGCCTGACCGATCAAGTTTTTTTGTGATAATCCCGGATCGGCCATTAGACCGCTGGAGCACATTTATTCTTGTCCTTTCCTGCTTTCCGACTGCTTTCGTCTGCTTGCAGGACATCTCGCCTGCCGGGCTTCCCTGACGCAGGCCGCTACGCCTTCGGATCTCCGGCAGGCAATCTGCCCTGCCATCGGACAAAATCAGTTCGGACGCTAATGATCGATCCGGGATAATAAGAGATAAACAGACAAGGATTTAGATGTTTTTTTTTCTAAATTGAAACGAAATTGACTGTACTATTGAACCGATTGACAAAAATTATTCGTAATATTGCACTTGAGAACCGATTCATATATGACAACCCAGTTAAATCTTATGAAAAAGACGCTTTTGATTATCGTTATGGTTTGGAATATCTGTGTTTCTATCACGGTGAACGCCACTGCCGAGTACAATCCTTTGAAAGTAACGGAGAGGAAACTGAAGAATGGACTCACCGTATGGATAAATGAAGACCGCTCGCTGCCAAAAGTATTTGGAGCGGTAGTTGTGAGAGCGGGTGCCAGAGACTGCCCCAATACGGGCATCGCACATTACTTCGAGCACATCATGTTCAAGGGAACCGACAAGATCGGTACGGTGGATTATCAAGCTGAAAAGCCCTGGCTCGACTCCATCGCGGCACAGTACGACCTGCTGGCGAATACCCACGATGAGGCTTCACGGTATAAAATACAGAACAACATCAACCGACTGAATCAGAAAGCGGGCGAATATGCCATTCCCAACGAGTTCACCAATCTCATCTCCCTTTACGGAGGAACAGAGCTGAATGCTTACACCTCGTTTGATGAAACCGTCTACCATAACTTCTTTTCACCACAGTTCATTGCCCAATGGTGCGAACTGAACAGCGAGCGTCTCATTTCGCCGGTGTTCCGACTGTTCCAGGGCGAGCTTGAGACTGTATATGAGGAAAAGAATATGATGAATGACAATATGTTAGGTGCCGCTATGCAGCGGGCGCAAGAGTTAGTGCTCAAGGGAACGCCCTACGCCTATCCTGTCATCGGAAGCACCGAGAATCTGAAAAACCCACGACTGAGCGAGATGCGTGCCTTTTATGACAAGTACTATGTGGCGGGCAATATGGGACTGATACTTTGCGGTGATGTGGATGCCGATGCTGTCATGCCACTGCTGGAGAAGACGTTCGGAAGGATAAAGCCCGGCATGGCACCCACGCCAAAACCTTTCAGACAACCGGTATTCAATCCCAATGAAGTAGCCCGACTCAAGCTGCCCGTCCCCATCGTGAAGGGTGCCGGACAGGTTTATCTGGCACCTGCCGACCGCAGCGAAGATTATATGGCTTTCGAAATTGCACTCAGCATCTTGTCGAATGGCAGCAATGCCGGACTGCTCGACTCGCTTGTCAACGAGAACAAAATGCTCATGTCAGGTGTCAGAGGCATGACTTTAAAGGATTTGTCGATGGCAGGCTTCGGCTATGTTCCCAACATACCCTTCGGCTCGAAGCGAAAGGCGGCGCAACAATGCCTTGAGCAGATCGAACGCCTCAAGCAAGGACACTTCAGCGAAGAGGTGCTGACGGCGCAGAAACTGAATTATATCCGCGATAAACAGAGAATGCTGGAAGATCTCGGCAGCCGCAGGTTTGTCTTGATCAACGCCTTCTCGCACGGCTTGTCGTGGGATGAAATGATGAAACAATACCAATCTGTGGAGCGCATTACGAAAGCCGACATCATGCGCGTGGCAAATAAGTATTTCGGCAACAACTATCTGAAGATAGAGAAGAAGTTCGGCTCTTATCCAAAAGAGAAAATATCGCAGCCCAACTACAAGCCCGTGGCTCCTATACATGCAGGAGCGAAGTCGGATTATGCCAGACAGTTGGAGCAGATGCCTTTCAGGCAGTTACCCCCGCGATTGGTCGATTTCGAAAAAGATGTGACCTCGCTGCAGCTGTCGCCCTTCACTCATCTCTATACAACCCGCAATCCCTATAACGACCTGTTCCAACTGGAGCTCATTTTCCACAAAGGAACGATGGAAGACAAGCGCCTGGAAGCCGTGGCAGATTATCTCGATATGGTAGGGGTGAACACGCTCTCGAAGCATCAGCTGAGCAAGCAACTTGAGGCATTGGGTGCACGTCTTTCTTTTTCTGCCAACAGCCACTCGTTCTCAGTGGTGCTGTCGGGTTTCGACCGCAATTTCTCGTCCACGATGCAGCTGCTCAAGACATTTCTTTCTACCGCAAAAGCAGATGACCGGAAATATAGGGATATGCTGAAAGCCTTCAAGATCGGGCGCATGGCATTCTTCAAGGACAACGGAAACATTGCGAATGCCATCACGGAGAAGGTGATGTTCGGAAACAAGTCTTCATACATCGACCATCTCACGTTGGACGAACTGAAGGGTATGAGCGGACAGCAACTCATCGACCTCTTCATGGAACTGCAGAACACAGAGATGAGCGTGGTCTATAGCGGCAATCTGAGCAACGAAGAAGTTTCGGCAGGAATCCGCGGCAATATCAACCTCGAAAGGATAACGGTTCCCCACCTATTTGACTATCGCCGGTTGGAAGCCGCCGGCACACCGGCAGTCTACTTCTTCGACAACCCAAAGGCTCGCCAAGCCATCATCCGGACCTATTCGCTGTTGCCGCCGGCACCCACCGAAGAGGGGAGGGCGAAGACGCAGCTGTGGGGAAATTATTTCGGTGGGGGCATGTCGTCCATCCTCTTTCAGGATATCCGCGAGTTCCGTTCCTATGCCTACAGTTCGAGCGGAAGTCTTTATGCGCTCCCACTCAGAGTAGATCCCCATGAGCCTCTTGCCTACATCACCCAACTGGGCACGCAAGCGGACAAGAGCATGTCGGCATTGAACGTGCTCGACAGTATTTTTAACGATATGCCGGTGCGAGAGTCGAACATTGCAGCCAGCAAACAGCGCATCATCAACGCCATCAACAACGAGTACCCCAACTTCAGGTCTATTGGCGCTTATGTGGCGCTTCGACGTGCCGAAGGCTATACCGACGATCCTTACCTCGAACGCTCAGCCATTCTTCCATCCCTCGGCATCAACGACGTGACATCTGTTTATAATAGCCAGGTGAAGTACGCGCCGCGCTCCATCATCGTGGTGGGCGACAGGCGCAAGATAGATATGCTGCAACTTTCCAAATACGGCAGAATCGTGGAACTGAAAAAGGCGGATATTTATAAATAGAGGCCGGCTGCACGAAAATAATCGAGTGAGGAATTGGCGATCTCCGATGGCGACTCAACCGTAATGCCTGTATGGTCCATAGATCTGTCCAAGTCGTATCTGGGATTTCTACTAAGAAGGGGACAAAGTATATTCCCATCGGTCAGAAGTCTGTGAGGCTATGAAATCTTTGGCAAATATAAAAAGTGAATTGAAAACAACAGATAAAGAGGTAGATAGACCGGAGCGTCTCAATGATTCTTGTTATTGATGCTTCCCGACTGCTTTCGTCGGCTTGCCGGGCATCTTGCCTGCCGGTCTTCCTCGCCGTAGCCCGCTATGCCTCTGTACGCCCGGCTGATAATCTGCCCAGCCGTCAAACAAAAGACAGCTCGGGCTCTAATGACTGATCCGGGGTTAAGAAATTGACCGGACCGCTTTGCGGTATTTCGTGTATGGTGCTATCAGAGGATTAGTTTGGATCATGGGAAGGATACGTTTTGGCGGCGTGGAGAAAGGCTTTGCCCGGGAAGGCTGGATGGGACGTATAGAAAAAACAGGCCGAATTTGAACTATTTTCAAATTAAATGCTTATCTTTGCAACATGATCAGAGGCCGATTCAGGATACGGGAAATAGTCAGGCCTCATAGCTCCGCCGATTGAACGGCACCGTTGCGGACAGCGGTTTCACGGTGTTGCGGCCCCGCCAAGAGGGCGGATTGCCAGTCGGTCAGCAGAATTATATACTGATATTTATATTTATTCACTACATTAAAGGATTAATTTTATGAAAATTCTCAATTGGTTATTACCCGCAAAAGATCAGAACAGCAAGGTGGCCACCCTGCTTCTTGCTGCACGTGTCATATTCGCGCTCTTGCTGGCATCACACGGCTTGCAGAAGCTCCAGGGCTTCGAGTCGCTCTCTGCTTCATTCCCCGATCCGCTCGGAATCGGCAGCCAGCTGTCACTCAGCATGGCCATCTTCGGTGAACTCGTGTGCTCCACGGCCGTCATCTTCGGTTTTCTGACCCGCCTGGCCATCATTCCGATGGCGTTTACAATGACCGTTGCCTTCTTCATCACGCATGGCGGATCGCTTGCAGAGGGCGAATTGGCCTTCGCTTATCTTGCCGTCTTCGTGCTCCTGTTCTTTGCAGGCCCCGGCAAATATTCCATTGACGGCTTGTTGGCCGGCAAATTCTTGAAGTAATCCTGCGGGCATGTGCCCGTTCCTCTTCACGCCCCCGGGCCCGCCGCCTCATGTCTGTTGAGGCCGGTGTGCCCCTTTAGGGGGGCAACTATTCAGCGGTTATAACCTTCGCAGCAGATAGGCATAGTCACACCATGTTGGCTTCACCGGCCAACGAACATATGTTCATGAGCCATTTAAGTTAACTTCATCGGCCAACCAACATATGTTCATCGGCCAACGAACATATGTTCTTGATGATGCCTGATTTTCTTTGTGGCTATGCCTGATTTTACTTCACACGGTTTGGGATGTTGTTACTGAATTGGTTTACATGTCTTTGACTTGCTTCCTGAAGCGCTTTACACTTCCGGTTAAGTTCCACGATGACTGCCGGATAGTTACTGAGGGGCGTGAAGTGTTAACAAAGGGTAAAGTCAGAAGATTTTTCCTTGTTTGTGATACTTTATCGGAAGATGTTCGTATATTTGCGAACAATATGACGAAAGTATTATTCCTTTGCACCGGAAACAGCTGTCGGAGCCAGATGGCCGAGGCCTGTCTGCAGGCGATCGATCCCGCGTTGACCGTCCGCTCGGCCGGTACGGATCCCTGTGAGGCTGTCAACCCCTATGCCGTCCGCGCGATGGGCGAGGTCGGGATCGACATTGCCGGGCGCATCCCCCAATCCGTCGAAACCTGCACGGGGGAGCCATGGGACTACGTGATCACTGTCTGCGACCATGCGCGCGGGACATGTCCGCACTTCACGGGCATCGTCGCCCACCGCCTCCATATCGGTTTTGCCGATCCGGCCGAGGCGACCGGCAGCGACGAAGACATCATGCGCGTCTTCCGGACCGTCCGGGCGGAGATCCGGGAAGCGATGAACCGTTTCTATCATGAATATATCCATCAATGAATGACTTATGAGACCTTATAGCTTGAAGACCGAACAGACGGCACGATTCTGCAAAGCCCTCGCTCATCCGGCCCGCATCCAGATCCTGCGGTTCCTTGCAGACCGGTCGGAATGTTATTTCGGTGCCATCCACGAAGACCTGCCCATAGCCAAGACCACCGTCAGCCAGCACCTCAAGGAACTGAAGGATGCAGGGTTGATTCAGGGCACCATCGAACCTCCGAAGGTGCGCTATTGCATCAACAGGGAGAACTGGCAGTATGCCCGTGAGCTGCTCGTGGATTTCTTTCAGATGCCTTCAGGCGCTGACAGCTGCGACTGCCAGCTGTGAGAGACCGTGCGGCCGGAGGAGGTGGAGCTTTGACGTGTCCACCTTTTTATATAGCCATGTTGTTCGTAAAACTACGATATACGTTTAACTGATGATACATATGAAAAGAACATTCAGCCTTTTTGCCCTGCTTCTGGCTTGCCTTTTGAGCGGACAGATGCCTGTAGCGGCCCAGTCGAAGCCATCCGTCGATGTCCTCTATTTTCACGGTAAGGTGCGCTGCAAGACCTGTAACGCCATCGAACAGCAGAGCCTGCTGACGCTCAGACGCCATTTCGCGCCGCAGCTGAAGACCGGTCAGGTGACCTGGCGGGTGGTCGATATCTCCAAGGAAGAGAACCGGCATCTCGCCGAGCAGTACAAGGTCAGCTGGTCATCGCTGATCCTTGTGACCCGGAAAGCGGGAAAGTCCACGCCGCAGAATCTCACGCAGTGGGCCTTTACCAGTGTCGGTGACAAACAGAAATATGCATCCGGACTCCGTGACCGCATTCTCCGGCAATTGAAATAAGGCGTATGGAGTGGTTGCAAACCTTGGTCAACGACAGTTCGACGCCGGTCTTTACGGCGTTCCTGTTGGGTCTCTTGACGGCCGTCTCGCCATGTCCGCTGGCCACGAACATAGCTGCCGTGGGCTACATCAGTAAGGATGTGGCGAGCAAAAGCCGCATCTTTGTCAACGGGATGCTCTATTCCTTCGGTCGGGTGTTGGCCTATACCCTGTTGGGAGCGGCCCTCATCCTGATCATCAGGCAAGGTGCTGACTTCTTCGGCGTACAGAGTGCGCTGGCCGCCTTCGGCTCCTACGCCTTGGGACCGGTCCTGATCGTGATCGGCGTGCTCATGATCGTGGCTCCGAGGCTCCGTCTCCCGCAGTCAGGTGTCACCCGTAGCCCGAAGCGGGCGCTGTCGGGCGGATGGGACGCGATGCTGTTGGGCATCCTCTTCGCGCTTGCTTTCTGCCCGACGAGTGGTGTCTTCTATTTCGGCATGCTGATCCCCATGTCGGCGGTTTCGGCAGCCGGCTATCTGCTGCCCGTCGTCTTTGCCCTCGCCACGGCGTTGCCCGTGCTGCTCTTCGCCTGGGTTCTGGCTTTCTCTGTCCATCGGGTCGGGACGGTCTACGGGCGCATCCAGCTCATCCAGAAGTGGCTTTCGCGCTTCGTGAGCGTCCTCTTCATCGGGTTGGGCATCTATTATTGTTACATCATTTTCATTCATTGAACAGTTATGGAAATCATTGTTTTAGGTTCCGGATGCACGCGCTGTCACAAGGCGTTTGACGTCGTACGGCAGACGGTCGGCAAAGCCGGAATAGAGGCCGACGTCATCTTCGAGTCGGACATCGTGAAGATCTTGGATTACAACGTGCTGTCTCTGCCTGCCATCGTCGTCGACGGGGAGGTGAAGATGAACGGTCAGGTGCCGACGGAAGACGAAGTCAGGCAAATGTTGCACATCATGCAGCCGGAGGAAAGATGAGGCGCAAGGCATTCCTATTCCTCATGCTGATGGCCGCCTGTGCGGCCCAGGCCCGGCCGGATGGGCGGCAAGTGTATTCGGAAGCGGCTCCGCAGACCGTGCAGGCGTCGGCTTCATCCGCCATGAAGGACAGCATTCGGGCCTCGTTCGACTATGTGCGGAACGGGCAGCCGTTTGACTTCACATTCCTGGAGGTCGGTGCCCGATATTGCGTGGCGTGCAGGCAGATGGCCAAGGTGATGGACGAGGTCCGTGCAAAGCATCCCCGTGTGAACGTCAGATTCATCGACGTGTCCGAGCAGGGCAGCGCTCCGTGGGTGCAACATTTCAACATCAAGATGATCCCCACACAGATCATCTTCGACCGGGAGGCGCGTGTCATCTACCGGCACGTGGGCTTCATCCCGACTGAAAAATTGGAAAAGAAGTTCAAAAAATAAATTTTAGCTTATGAAAACGATTGAAATTTTTGACCCTGCCATGTGCTGTTCCACTGGCGTATGTGGTCCGAGTGTCGACAAGGAGTTGCTTCGCATTGCCACGGTGATCGATGCTCTGAAGCAGATGGGTGTCACGGTGGTCCGCCACAATCTGAGTTCGGAGCCGCAAGCCTTTATCCGCAACGAGACCGTCAACGCGCTGTTGCGCAGCGAGGGGGCCGAAGTGCTGCCCGTAACGATGGTGGATGGCGCCGTGGCCGTGAAGGGGAAGTATCCCTCGACTGCTCAGATGGGCGAGTGGGCCGGCAAGGATCTCCGGATGATCCCGGTTCCGCAGACCGGCGGGACGGGCGGTGCGGACGAGCCGGATGGCTGTTGCTGCGACGGCGGCGGTGAGGACCATGACTGCTGCTGCAAGGGTGAGGAGTGCTCATGCGAGGAGGATGGCCGGGACGGCGGATGCTGTTGCGATCCGAAAGGAGATTGTTGCAAGGCATAGGGACTGTCCTGTGCCGGGTCTAAAAAGCAATAGAAGATGAAGCTATACAATACGGAAGAAATCACAGGACAGAAATATCTGTTCTTCACGGGTAAGGGCGGCGTCGGCAAGACGAGCATCGCCTGTGCGACGGCCATTGCCCTCGCCGACCGCGGCAGGCAGGTGCTGCTTGTCTCCACCGATCCTGCGAGCAATCTGCAGGATGTGTTTCAGCGGCCTGTCTCGCAGCATGGGACGCGGATAGAGGAAGTCCCCGGACTGACCGTTGTCAACCTCGATCCTGTCCGGGCGGCCGAAGAGTATCGGGAAAGTGTGGTGGCTCCTTATCGGGGACTGCTCCCCGAGACGGCCATCCGCAACATGGAGGAGCAGCTGTCCGGATCGTGCACGGTCGAGATCGCGGCTTTCAACCAGTTCGCTGACTTCCTTTCGGGCCGGCAGGAGCATGACGCTTACGATCACATCCTGTTCGACACGGCCCCGACGGGGCATACGCTCCGCATGCTGCAGCTGCCATCCGCCTGGGACCAATTCATCATGACGAGCAAGCACGGGGCCTCCTGCCTCGGCCAGCTGTCGGGACTGGAAGGGCGGAAGGAGGTCTACCGTCAGGCCGTGGCCACGCTGTCCGATGCCGGTCTCACGCGTCTGGTCTTGGTGAGCAGGCCGTCATCGGCCCCGCTCAAGGAGGCTGCGCGGTCTGCCGGCGAACTGCGTCAGCTCGGCATCTGCAATCAGATCTTAGTCATCAACGGGATGATCGGACCGCAGGACGGGAACGATCCGTTGGCGGCAGAGATGGTGAGGCTGCAGCAGAAGGCGCTTGCCGGGATGCCGGAGACGCTGAAGGGAATGGACACCTATGAGGTGCCGCTGCGCTCCTACGGCCTTTCGAGCATCGCGAACATCCGCCGTCTGCTGACCGAAGATGCCTTCCGGCCCGAAGGCATGGCGGCCGCCGACGCGGATGCATTGCCCTTGGACCGGCTCATCGACGAGCTTCACCGTCTCGGCAAGCGCGTGATCTTCACCATGGGTAAGGGTGGAGTAGGCAAGACGACGATCGCCACGGAGATCGCCTTGGGGCTCAGGCAGCGCGGAGACAGCGTCTTGCTGACCACCACCGATCCCGCCAACCATCTCAACAGCCGGTTGGCGGCGCAATGGGGGATATCACTCGCGCTCATCGACGAGCAGCAGGAGTTGGAGAACTACAAGCGGGAGGTCCGTCAGAAGGCGAAGGATGCCGGCGTGACCGACTTCTCCTATATCGACGAGGACCTGCGTTCGCCCTGCACGCAGGAGATCGCCGTCTTCCGCGCTTTTGCAGGGATCGTGGCGAAGGCGGATGCGCAGACCGTCGTGATCGATACCGCTCCGACCGGACATGCGCTGCTCCTGCTTGACGCCACCCAGAGTTACGACCGGCAGATCGCCCACTCCGCAGGAGACACACCTCAGGCGGTGAAGGATCTCCTGCCGCGGCTGCGCGACCAGCGGCAGACGGAAGTGATCATCGTCACGCTGCCCGAGGCCACGCCGGTGTTTGAAGCCCAGCGGCTGCAGGAAGACCTTCGCCGGGCCGGCATACCGCAGCGATGGTGGGTCATCAATCAAAGTCTGCAACTCAACGAGACAACCAGTGCCTTCCTGCAGGCCCGCAGACAGGCCGAGCGCCAGTGGGTGGAACGGGTGAAGGAAATATCCGGAGGACACGCGGTCCTCATCGGATGGAAAGAAATGTAAGCATGGAAAAGAGAGCAATCGGTTTTTTCGATAAGTATCTGACTGTCTGGGTGCTGCTGTGCATCGTAGCCGGCATCGCCGTAGGGCGCTTCCTGCCCGGGGTGCCGGCTGTGCTGAGCCGCATGGAGTATGCGCACGTGAGCATCCCGGTGGCCGTCCTGATCTGGCTGATGATCTGTCCGATGATGATGAAGGTCGACTTCCGCAGTGTCAAGGATGTGGCCCTGCATCCCAAAGGCCTCATGGTGACCTGCGTGACCAACTGGCTCGTGAAGCCCTTCACGATGTTCGCCCTTGCCGGGCTGTTTCTCCTTGTCCTCTTCCGGACATGGATTCCGTCCGCGTTGGGGCAGGAGTATATGGCGGGAGCGGTGCTGCTCGGGGCGGCGCCCTGCACGGCCATGGTGTTCGTATGGAGCTATCTCTCCGGCGGCAACGCCGCTTACACGCTCGTGCAGGTGGCTGTCAACGATCTGATCATCCTCGTCGCGTTTGCCCCGATCGTTGCTTTCCTGTTAGGCGTGGGCGGGGTTGCGATTCCTTATGCGACGCTCCTGATGTCGGTCGTGCTGTTTGTGGTCCTGCCGCTCGTGGTAGGCGTCATCACCCGGACCGTGGTCATCCGGCGGAGGGGGAAAGACTACTTTGACCGATCGTTCGTGCATCGCTTCGACCGATATACGACCATCGGACTGCTCCTGACGCTTGTCATCCTGTTTTCCTTTCAGGGTCAGACCATCTTGGCCAATCCCTTGCACATCGTGCTGATCGCAGTGCCGTTGGTGCTCCAGACCTTTCTCATCTTCGCCATTGCCTACGGATGGTCCTACCTCTGGCGGCTGCCCTATCCGGTGGCCGCTCCCGCAGGGATGATCGGTGCGAGCAACTTTTTCGAGCTGGCTGTTGCGGTGGCTATCAGTCTGTTCGGAATAGACAGCGGGGCAGCGCTGGCAACGACGGTGGGTGTGCTCACGGAAGTGCCGGTGATGCTCATGCTGGTCCACATTGCCAAGGCGACGCGTCGGCATTTTCCCGATCAGCAGGCCCGAACGGTGACTTCCGTGGCAGGCTGAACCTTGGGCCGGCGGGTCGGCAGGGGCGCGAAGGAAGCGGGAGCTGAGCTTTTTTTTTCGGTCATCGAGGACCTTTGGGAGACGTACTGTTTTCGAGTCTGTAATCCGTTGCCTGTCAGAGGGTTATGCAAAGCATAGCTTTGGGCCGTCCAGAGCTATGCTCTCGGCGCCCCATATGATAGCTTTCGGCGGTCCATATGATAGCTCTGCGCGAGGGATATCATAGCTGCGCTCCGGCCATCTGTCTGCGACGGGTCAGACGGAGACAAAATGTGGAGAAAACGGAGCAATGGACCATGACTGTCACAGATGTTACAAAGTGAGGCCGAAAGTGAAGAATGTAAAGAAAACATGATGATGTTTTGAAATAAATTGTGTATTTTTGGAACAATTTCTAATATCATTGGGCGCTTGCTGCGCGGAAGAGTATGCTTGAGAGAATTATCCGATTCAGTTTAAAGTTCAAGCTGATCGTCATTCTGTTTACGTTGACGGTCGTAGGCTTTGGCATCTTCTCGGTGGTCAACATTCCCGTTGGCGCCGTTCCGGACATCACCAACAACCAGGTGCAGGTGATCACCACGTCGGGCAATCTGTCGACACAGGAGATCGAGCAGTTTATCACCGCGCCGGTCGAACTTGAGATGGCCAACCTGCCCGGGGTAAAGGAGATCCGGTCGGTCTCCAAGTTCGGGCTTTCCGTTGTGACCATCGTCTTCGAGGAGCGCATGGGGACGTATCTGCCGCGGCAGCTGATAGCGGAGAAGATCAAGTCCGCTTCGGCCAACATTCCCGAAGGGTTCGGCGAGCCGGAGATGGGCCCCATCACCACCGGATTGGGTGAGATCTACCAGTATACGTTGGATGTGAAGCCCGGATATGAGAAACGCTATTCGCCCATGGACCTGCGCACCATCCAGGACTGGATCGTGAAGCGGCAGCTTTCGGGCATCCGAGGCGTGGTCGAAGTCAACAGCTGGGGCGGCTTCCTCAAGCAATACGAGGTGGCGATTGACCCCCTCAGGCTGCAGGCATTGAATGTCACGCTGATGGATGTGTTCAATGCGCTGTCGGCCAACAACAGCATCTCCGGGGGCGGCTACATCGAGAAGCGGTCCGAGAGCTATTTCATCCGGGGCGACGCGCAGGTGAAAAGCCTGAAGGAAGTAGAGAACATCGTGGTCCGGAATCGTGACGGGGTGCCCGTATTGGTGCGCGACATCGGGAAGGTACACTTCGGCTACGCCAACCGCTTCGGTGCGATCACCGCCAATGGAGAGGGCGAAAAGGTCTTCGGACAGATCATGATGCTCAAGGATGCGAACTCGAAGGAGGTCATTCGCGATGTGAAAGCCCGTGTCGCGGAAGTGCAGAAGACCCTCCCCGAGGGCGTTTACATCAATCCGGTGCTTGAGCGAAGCGAGCTGATCAGCAAGACGTCGATGACTGTCTTCGAGAACCTGCTCTTCGGATGCCTCATCGTTTTTCTGGTCGTCCTGCTGCTGTTGGGCAACCTCCGTTCGGCTTTGGTCATCTCGTCGATGATCCCGCTGGCCCTGTTTTTCACGCTCTCGATGATGTATGTCTTCGGCATCGACGCCAATCTGATGAGCTTGGGCGCCCTCGACTTCGGTATCATCATCGACGGAGCGGTGATCATCGTCGAGTTTGTCGGCGTTTCCCTGCTCTCCCACCGGAAGACCTTGGCCGGTCAGGACGGTGAAGGGCGACAGCGGCTGACGGACCAGATCACCTACGAAGGAGCTTCCAACATGATGCACTCGGCCATATTCGGGCAGCTGATCATCCTGATCGTGTTCATTCCGATCCTCTCCCTGCAGGGCGTGGAAGGCAAGATGTTCCGCCCGATGGCGCTTGCGTTCAGCTTTGCGATACTCGGCGCCATGTTCCTGTGTCTCACCTGGCTGCCCGTGATCATCTCTCTCTTCCTCAAACCGAGCCATGTCTCCAAGCGGAACATATCGAAACGGATCGTCAAATTGGCCACCTTGACCTATCTTCCGGTGATGAAGTGGTCCATTA
>JALFRV010000254.1 GCA_022778905.1 Prevotella sp.
GAAATATAAGTAGACAAATGTAAATGTCAAAAAAAGAATAGCACAGACCGATCTCATAAAGATTGTGCTATTCTTTTTGTCTGTTGTCGTCAATGTATGATTACAGTTTAATATTGATCTATAGATCATGCCGGCCCATAGCCGGGCATCATCAGTTTTTACGGAGCACCACTGCGCTTCTTGCAGGAATATACAGCTTCAGCCATTCTTTGTGTTCGTCCACATAAATCGGATCATAATTGGTGAAATGAGTTATGCTGTCGTCGGCCAATCCGTTGCCTCCGAAATCCTTGGAGTCGGTGTTCAACACCACGTCATAAGATCCGGTAGGTACCAAGAAGCCATAATCGGTAAAGCTTCTCGAGGGTGAGAAGTTGAAGACAAACACCAGATCTCCACGCTTGAAAGCGAGTATCTGATCTCCGTCATTGTGCCATATCTCCTGCACAGGCGTCTGATTGAAGTTCCTCTCACCCTTGATGACCTTCAGCATCTCACGGTCAAAGTCGCCCAAGTAATGATAATCCAGGTCCGGATTGTCCACAAGGTTCCATTGGCGACGGGCATATTTATAGCTCCAGCCGTTGCCCTCGCGCGGGAAATCAATCCATTCGGGATGACCGAACTCATTGCCCATGAAGTTGAGATAACCGCCATTGATCGCCGAAGCCGTCACTAAGCGGATCATCTTGTGCAGAGCGATGCCCCGGTCAACGGCCACATTCTCGTCGCCATGCTTGAAATGCCAGTACATATCTGCATCGATCAGCCTGAAGATAATTGTCTTGTCGCCTACCAGGGCCTGGTCATGGCTTTCGCAATACGATATCGTTTTCTCATCGCGCCGACGGTTTTTGACCTCCCAGAAGATGCTGCTGGGCTTCCAGTCTTCATCCTTTCGCTCCTTGATGGTCTTGATCCAATAGTCGGGAATATTCATGGCCATGCGATAGTCAAATCCATATCCTCCGGACTCAAACCGTGCGGCAAGCCCCGGCATGCCACTGACTTCCTCGGCAATAGTGATCGCATGAGGGTTCACTTCATGGATCAGCCGGTTGGCAAGGGTCAGATAGCAAATGGCATTGTCATCCTGATGCCCGTTGAAATAATCTCCATAGCCCATGAACGCTTCGCCCAAACCGTGGCTGTAGTAAAGCATGGAGGTGACACCGTCAAAGCGGAATCCGTCAAAGTGGTATTCTTTCAGCCAGTATTGGCAGTTGCTCAGCAGGAAGTGGAGCACGTCGTCTTTCCCATAGTCGAAGCAAAGGGAATCCCATGCCGGATGCTCATGCCGGTCTCCGGGATAGAAATACTGATTGCGGTCACCTGCAAGGTTGCCGAGACCTTCCACCTCATTCTTCACCGCATGCGAATGGACGATGTCCATGATCACAGCCATGCCTTTCTGATGGGCGGCATCAATCAGTTCCTTCAGTTCCTCGGGCGTTCCAAAACGGGATGACGCGGCAAAGAAAGAACTCACATGATAGCCGAACGAACCATAGTAAGGATGCTCCTGAATGGCCATGATCTGAATGCAATTATAGCCTGCTTGGGCGATCCGGGGCAGAATGTTGTCCTTGAACTCCCTATAGGTGCCGACTTTCTCTGCGTCCTGCGCCATTCCGATATGGCATTCATAGATGAGCAACGGTGATGTCTTGGGCCTGAAAGACTTTTTCTTCCATTCATATGGAGTCTCCGGATTCCAGACCTGGGCGGAGAATATCTTCGTCGCATCATCCTGCACGACGCGTTGCGCCCATGCAGGAATGCGCTCCCCTTCTCCCCCATTCCACCGCACATACATCTTGTACAGGTCCCCATGCCTGACCGCTTTGTTGGGCAACTTCAATTCCCAGTCGCCCGAATCGGATATCCGAACGGCCCGGTATTTATCGTTCTCCTGCCACCCATTGAAATCGCCTACCAAGAAGATTTCAGACGCATTGGGCGCCCACTCCCGGAACACCCAGCCTCGGGATGTCTTGTGCAGGCCGTAATAGTCATACCCGTTGGCGAAATCGCTCAATCTTTTCTTCCCGTTTTGAGTAAACTGATTCAACTTCTGTACGGCAAACTCGTGCCTGCCCCGAATAGCTTCCTCAAATGGTTCCAAATAAGGATCATTCTTCACCAGACCGATATGCTGAGGTTTCTTTTCTTTTGCCTTCATGCCTTGAAGATTGTTGGCAGTGTCCTGACGACCTGCTTGGTTATTCTTTGAACCCGATGTGTGATATCGGCTTATACCTTGACCTTGAAAATGGCCTTATGGATGGTGCCCGTGCCGATACAGGGCTGATGTCCGTCCTGCGGCCAGAACATGACAAACTCTCCCGGTTTGCAGTTTACGAATGTCGCAGCTTTCGCGCCCGGATATTTCGTGATGTCCTTCGCTTCGTTGTATTCTGCATCCGGCAGATCCGCCAAGGGCCTGTATCCAAACGTTTCTTCGGCCGAAAGAGGGATCTGCACATCGAGCATCCGACGATGGGTCTCAAATACAGCCTCGTCCAAACTCCGGCCTGCAGCATCTTGGATATTGACGAAGAGATCATCA
>JALFRV010000274.1 GCA_022778905.1 Prevotella sp.
AACAGAGACCCACGCCGTCCGCAGAGCATAGCTGTCGGCGCCCCATATGATACCTCTGGCCTGCCAAGAGCTATCCATTCGGCGGCCAAGAGCTATGCTCTGCGGACGGCAGACTATAACTCTGTGTTTGAGGGAGAAAAAATGAGGGAGTAAGACGGCATCCGCGGACGTGGAACAGCGGCATGATGAATGGCACGGAAGGAGACTTTATTCAGCCGAGAGGTCGGCCACCATCCGGCGGTAAGTGGCATACATCTTGGTCCGGGAGATAAATCCCATCAGATGCTCGTTGAGGTCAACGACGGGCAGATAACTGGCATTTGTCCGGTCGAATTTCTTCATGACCTCCTCCATCGGATCGTTTACGCCCAACGTGGCTGGTATCTCCGTCATGATCTGGCTGACCTTGAAGCGATGATAGAGTTCGGTACGGAAGACGATGTGTCTGATCTTGGTGATGTCGATTTCGCCCTGAAGTTTGCCGGCGCTGTCAAGTACGGGCACGAAATCCGTGTAACTCTGACTGAGCACGCGGATCAGCCGGCCTAACTCCATGTCGGGGTCGACGGCGATATAGTCCTTCTCGACGATGCTGCTGAGATTCATCAGCGTGAGCGCGGCACGGTCTGTGTGATGGGTGATCAGCTTGCCTTCACGGGCGAGACGCATGGCGTAGATGCTGTGGGGCTCAAAAATGCTGATCGTCATGACCGACACAACGGCCACGATCAGCAAGGGCATGAAGAGCTCGTAACCTCCTGTGATCTCGGCAATGAGGAAGATGCCCGTCAGCGGAGCGTGCATGACGCCGGCCATGACACCTGCCATGCCGAGCAGGGTAAAGTTCTTTTCAGGGATGTAAACACCGATCTGATTGATGTTCCACACGCGGGCGAAGAGGAATCCGGAGAACCCTCCGATGAACAGGGATGGCGCGAAGGTTCCTCCGCAGCCACCTGCACCATTGGTGGCCGATGTGGCAAAGACCTTCGTAAGAACGACTAAGGCGACATAGATCACTAACAACTCGCCGTGGCCGTAGAAAAGAGAGTTGTTCAGAATGCTGTTCCAGTCGGCCTCCGTCTTGCCATTGATGAGGATATTGAGTGCGTGATAGCCTTCGCCATAGAGTGAAGGAAACAGGAAGATGAGTGAACTCAGGATCAGTCCGCCTAACACCAGCTTGGTGTAATTGTAGTTTTTCAGCCTTGCAAAAACATTCTCACAGGCCGTCATGGCACGCATGAAGTAGAGGCTGGTCAGTCCGCAGAAGAGGCCTAAGAGTATGCAGGCGGGAATGCGGTCTACATCCCAGGCGCTGTCGAGATGGAAAGAGAACAGCGAATCGCTGCCGGCAAAGATGTAGCTGAAGCAGGTGGCGGTGACGCAGGAGATCATGATGGGCATCAGGGAAGCCATCGTCAGGTCGACCATCAGCACCTCAAGGGTGAAAACGAGGCCTGCAATGGGCGCCTTGAAGATGCCTGCAATGGCCGCCGCCCCGCCGCATCCGACGAGCAGCATCAGCGTCTTGTTGTCCATCTTGAACAGTTGTCCGAGGTTGGAGCCAATCGCCGATCCCGTCAGAACAATCGGGGCCTCGGCTCCGACGGATCCTCCGAAGCCGATGGTGATGGCGGATGCGATGACCGATGACCAGCAGTTGTGAGCCCGGAGATGGGACCGCTTGGTGGAGATCGCATAAAGCACGCGGGTGATGCCGTGCGAAATGTTGTCACGCACGATGTAACGGACAAACAGGGAGGTCAGATAGATGCCGACAACGGGAAAGAGCAGGTACAGGAAGTTGTACGTGCTGTCATTGAATCCGTCAATGAGTAAGGTCTGGATCTGGGAAATGAGAAAATGCAGAAAGAGCGCCGCTACAGATGCGAAGAATCCAATGATGAATGCGAGGATCAACGTCATCTGACTGTCGGAAATATGTGTGTTCCGCCAGTCGATGACTTTTTGCATCAGCGTTTTTGGCAAAGCCGCAGTTTCTTCCATTGCCCTTACTTGCGTATAATCTTGACCGTGCCGTCCTGAGACAGCTTGATGATGCTGGAAGGAGTGTGGGGCTTATGCTCCTGACGTCTGGACCAGCAGACATAGTCCACAGCCTCAAGGATTTCAGGACTGATGTCACTGTAGTTGGAAGCTGCCGGTTCGCCACTGATGTTGGCGCTTGTGCTCACTAAAGCTTTCTGAAACCGGTAACACAGCTCATGGGAGAACTTCTCCTGGGTGATGCGCAGGGCGATGCTTCCATCTTCGGCAATCAGGTTCGGAGCAAGGTTGCACGCTCCGTCGAGAATGATTGTGGTGGGCTTGGTGGCTAAATCCAAGATGTCCCAAGCAACAGGGGGGACATCCCGTACGTATTTCTGCAGACGTGCATCAGAGTCAACGAGGCAGATCAAGGCCTTGGAGTCGTCCCTGCGCTTGATCTTGTAGACCTTCGATACGGCCTCTTCGTTCGTGGCATCGCAACCGATTCCCCAAACCGTATCGGTGGGATAGAGAATCACGCCACCTGATTTCAGCACTTCAACAGCTTTACGAATATCTTCTTCTTGTGTCATATCTTTTACCTTAAATGATAGTTTTCTATATTTCTATTGCCATTCAGGAAGTCCTTGGCATTCATCCTCTTCTTACCTGACAGCTGCAGCTCGAGGATCTCAAGCTGTTCGTCGGCCGTCGAGACGAACAGGCGGTTACGCTCGGTCGTGATCCCGCCTGGACCGTCTGTGGCCTTTAAGCCGGTGAGCGCAGCCTTCTGGATTTTGAGGACGGTGGTTCTGTCACCGTCGGAGATTTCACACCAGGCACCGGGATAGGGGGACAGGCCGCGGATGAAGTTGTAGATGTTCCTTGCAGGCTGCTTCCAGCAGATCCGACAGGTATCCTTGAATATCTTTGGAGCAGGCTTCAGCTCGGCGTTGTCCATTGACTGCGCTTTCAGGAATGCGTCCTGGGCTATGCCCGGAACAGGGCCGTCATTGGCCAGCATGAGGTCTATGGTCTCGAGACAGGCCGCTGCGCCCAAGTGCATCAGTCCGTCATAGACATACTCAACGTCTGCATCGTCGGGAATGGTGAATCTCTTTTGGAGGATGATTCGGCCGGTATCGATCTGGTGATCGAGGAAAAAAGTGGTCACGCCCGTTTCTTTTTCGCCATTGATGACAGCCCAGTTGATGGGAGCCGCACCCCGATACTGAGGGAGTAAGGCCGCGTGTACGTTGAAAGTTCCATAGACGGGCATCGCCCAGACCACTTCCGGCAACATGCGGAAAGCCACGACCACCTGCAGGTCTGCATGACAGGATCGCAGCGATTCGATAAACGCGGGATCCTTCATCTTGTCTGGCTGAAGCACCGGAAGTCCTTGCGACAAGGCATATTGCTTGACTTCTGACGGCTGGAGCGTATCCTGATGTCTGCCGACCGGTTTGTCGGGCTGGGTCACAACGGCAACTACATTATATCCACCTTCAACGAGTCTGCGGAGCGATTCTACCGCAAACTCCGGGGTTCCCATAAAAACAATCCTTAAATCCTGTTTGTCCATGAATGCTAAAATACCTGTATCTTATATCCGATCGTGACAAATCCACCCATTGGGGATGCGTTGTTGAGAATCGGTTTGGCCTTATCCGACTTGGCAAGCTTGGGGAATGAGTAATTGAATTGTGCGCTGATAGCCCACCGTCCTATATTATAGCCGATGCCAGCCGGTATGGCAAAGGCACCCTGATGCAGTTCATCGATGATGTCGACCCCGTCAGCCTTGGCCCAAACAAGGCGTCCCATGTGGAGCCCGGTAAAGACATTCAGGCGATTGCCGATATACCATTTGAACAGATAGTCAATGTTTAAATAGTTTAGATTATAGTCGTTATCGCGCGAGTCGATATCATTGTCGACCTTATTGGCACCTTCCATTGAAAACGAAAGGCCCGTCTCGAAAGCAAAGTGGGGGAAAAAGAAGACCTCAACCGAGGCTCCTCCGATGAAGCCGGGCTTGAATTCGCAGTTCTTGGAGGCAAATCCGGTGTAGGTGGCACCTGCCTTCGGGGTGATGTAAATATCCCACGGCTCATGCTTCTGACCCATCATCTGCCCGATGGAGGCAATGAAAATAACTCCTAAAAGTAGAACTCTTTTCATAAAAATATGCGTTATTTTTCGCAAAGATACAACTTTTTGTTAAAACACGGGATGTTTGCGCCTACTTTTTTAGCAACCTTCGTGTTCTCGGGAGCATCGCTTGACAGTCTGTCGAAGATGATGTTTGCGAATCGGGAGCTGCTTTCCTTACCATACGGAAATTGCGTACGGTTGAATCCTATGCAGTTTTTAGCCGGTCAAAGAACCGGAAACGGATTGTCCGAACGACTGTTGTGGCTTAGAATTCCGATACGACCGGCTTTCCCTCAAGCCAATCAATCATATTGAGGACGAGAAAGTTCCAATTCTGAAAGCCTTTGTTCAGAATCGGTTCTCCATTCTCCGGCTCATAATATTCGTGCAATGCGCCGAATCGCTCGAAGTCTTTTCCCAACACAATAACGGTCTTCTCGGCAATCTCCCGCGCTTCTTCGGTAAATCCGTATCGCAGCAGTCCGCGGAAGACAAGATAGTTGGCATTGATCCAGACCGGACCTTGCCATGATGAAGGATTGCCGCTTGCCTTGACATTATACATCTTCTCCAAAGGCGAAAGTGTTCTTATGCCGGCCGGACAGTTGAATTCTTCGGTGTTGTGAAAATGCAACTTGACCATCTGTTCCGCCTGTTCCATCGTGGCAATACCGGCCTACATGGCCATGAAACCACTCCATACGCTGAACCGCATGATAAGACTGTCGTAGTTGCGGGGCTGCCCGGTATGGTAGAAAAACTGTCCAGGTTTGGCGCTTTCAGTATCTGGCTTGACGACCGGAAGCAGATTGAAGTCCACGCTGTAATAATATCTGTCCCTTGGATCCCAGCAATGTTTTTGTATGTTGGCGATCAGTTCTTCGGCGCTCTTGGTGTAGCTTGCCTTGATTCCCGGCAGGTGCAGTTGGTCGGCAAGATAGGCCATGGCCTGCAGTTCCTTTACCATGAGACAGTTGAGGAAGATGGATCCGGAGCTTTCATTGGGCCGATAGAAAGTGCTGGGATCGTTGTCGACACCGATTGCCTTGTCGTCTTCCCAATAGAGAAGGCCGGTTGTCCTGTGCCGGTGGAAGTTTAAGTATTTGTCAACGAAGCTCTGCAGTTTGTAAAAATCATCTCGCAGCCATTCCGCATCACCGCGCATGTTCTGTACGATGAATGCTGCATGCTGGGCCAGCGTAGGCTTGTGCATGTTTGTCTTCCATGGATTGATGAGCTTGAGCATATCTTCCCGGGAGGGCTGATTGCGCTCTATCCAATAAGGAATCCATCCATCCATACCGCCGTAATGCAGCGAATTGAGTACGCAGCCCTGTTCATAGGGGAGCGCTTCCTGCAGGTCTTTTTCTGTCCCTGCATCCGTCAGGATCTGCCGGAGGGCCACATTGCTCAGCCAGGAGTCCCAGTCCCACAGGATGTCTAAATACTGGTTGCTGCCAGGAGCAAGGAAAGGGTATTTGAGAGAGCCACCGGCCTTGCGGTACATCCCGCGCATCTCCTTATATATATATTTACGGCAGAGACCCTTGTATCTGGCAAGATTGTCTGCCGAACGTTCCGGCATCTGGGCACACATGATGCTTGCAGTCAGAACAAAGACACAAAGAAGCGACGATCTTTTCATGATATGGCTAATACAGAGAGGTAAAGAGGTTAAACTTTATGCAATTGATGGCTGAACAAAAGAAAGAGAGGGCAGCTCCCGCTGTCCCTCTCACTGTCATGGATTATTTATTTCTCAATAAATCGCGGATTTCTCCAAGGAGCTTCTCTTCATTGCTCGGCTCCGGCGCTGCGGCAGGTTCTTCTTCCTTTTTCTTGCTCATTTTGGCAATGGCTTTGACAAGCAGGAAGACACAGAAGGCAATGATGATGAAATCAATCGTGTTCTGGATGAACAAGCCATAATTGATCTTGGCATCACCGACCTGTGCTGTGAGCCCGCTGAAGTCAACGCCACCGGTAATGACCCCGATCAACGGCATGAGGATGTTGTCTACCAAGGAAGATACGATCTTCCCGAAAGCAGCGCCGATGATAACACCGACAGCTAAGTCCATCACATTGCCGCGCATTGCGAACTCTTTGAAATCATTTAAAAATTTACTCATAATGATAGTGTTAATTAATGAATGTTGTTTTGTAACCTCGACATATCACTCTCGAACGAAGTGTGAACTAAAACTCGAAAAAAGCAACATACAGTAGGCTATTTTATATAATTTAATACTCTAATCGACTGCAAATATAGAAAATAATTCGTATATTTGCGCTCGAAAATGAAAAAAATGCCTGTGGACATGTAATTTTTGGATATTTTATTCGAGATTAGAGGATTTGCGATCAGGTATTAATGCATTTGAGTGAATAGGTATTTTATTAACTCTTTAACATAAAGTAAAAGTAAAATGATTAAAATTGGTATTAACGGTTTTGGGCGTATCGGCCGTTTTGTCTTCCGCTCAACGCTTGAGGAAGCAAACAAGAACGACGTAGAGGTTGTAGCTATCAACGACCTTCTTTCTGTAGATTATTTGGCTTATTTGCTGAAGTATGATACGATGCACGGACGTTTCGACGGTACGATAGAGGTCAAAGACGCTCAGACACTTGTCGTAAACGGCAAGGATATCCGCATTTTCGCAGAGCGTGATGCAGAAGATATCAAGTGGGCAGAGGTCGGAGCAGAGTACATTGTTGAGTCTACCGGCTTCTATTTGACCATGGACCGTGCAGAGAAGCACCTGAAGGCAGGCGCTAAGTATGTAGTCCTGTCAGCTCCTTCAAAGAAAGGCGAGGACGGACGTCAGGCTGATATGTTCGTCTGCGGTGTAAACGATGACACCTATGCTGGTCAGCAGATCGTTTCAAACGCTTCTTGCACCACCAACTGTCTGGCTCCGATCGCCAAGGTTTTGAATGATAACTTCGGCATTGAGACCGGTTTGATGACAACCGTACACTCCACTACAGCTACTCAGCTGACTGTTGACGGTCCTTCAAAGGGTGGCAAAGACTGGCGCGGAGGTCGTGCAGCTGCAGGCAATATCATTCCTTCAACAACTGGTGCAGCCAAGGCTGTGGGCAAGGTAATTCCTGAGCTGAACGGCAAGCTGACCGGTATCTCGATGCGTGTTCCTACATTGGACGTATCTGTAGTTGACCTTACTGTCAACCTGAAGAAGCCCGCAACTCAGGCAGAGATTGACGCTGCGATGAAGAAAGCATCTGAAACCAATTTGAAGGGTATCCTCGGCTATACCGAAGATGCTGTTGTTTCTGCAGACTTCCTGGATTGCCCGCTGACCTCAATCTATGATGCTACGGCTGGTGTTCACTTGACAGACACCTTCGTAAAGATCGTATCTTGGTATGATAATGAGATCGGTTACAGCCACAAGGTCATCGAATTGATCAAGCGCATGAATGCCTACAACAACAAGTAATTTGTTGCTGAAACATAAAATTGAACCGTCTTGCTTTGCAGGACGGTTTTTTTTTGTTATTTTTGCTGCATGAGTGAGCGAATGATAACGGTTCTGGGGCCCACGGCCTGCGGCAAAACGCGCTTGGCAGTTGCACTGGCTTCTGATCTTGGTGCTGAGGTCATCAGTGCCGACAGCAGGCAGGTGTACTGCGGTATGGATATCGGAACCGGTAAGGATCTTGCCGATTATGTTTACAATGGGCATGCTATTCCATATCACTTAATAGATATCGCGCCGGCTGGCACGAAGTATAACCTCTATGAATATCAGAAAGACTTTCATGCTGTTTATGAGGACCTTTTGGCACGCAGGATAACTCCGATTCTCTGTGGCGGTACGGGTCTTTATATCGAAGCTGTCTTAGGTGGCTATAGCCTGTCTCCTGTGCCACAGAATCCGGAACTCCGCGCGTCGCTTGACCACAAGTCGTTGGACGAGCTGACGCAGATCCTGATTGAGCTGAAAGCACAAACTGGCTCTCACATGCATAACAGATCGGATGTGGACACATGTCAACGGGCCATTCGGGCCATTGAGATAGAGGCCTACAACAAGCTCCATCCGGTGCCGTTGAGATCACTTCCTCCCATCGATTCGCTGATCATCGGACTGCATATAGACCGGGAAAGCAGGCGGAGGAAGATTACAGAACGCCTGCGCTATAGATTGGATCACGGGCTGGTTGAAGAGGTCAGGGCCTTGATCGACAGCGGTATACCGCCTGATAATCTGATCTATTACGGTCTTGAATATAAGTATGTCACAGAGTATGTGACAGGTTTGATTTCGTTTGAAACGATGTTCGGCCAGCTTGAAACGGCCATCCATCAGTTCGCCAAGCGCCAGATGACCTGGTTCAGGGGCATGGAGCGGCGTGGATTCAATATCCATTGGATCGATGCAACGAAACCTTTGGAAGAGAATATTCATCATATAAAGCAGTTGTTATGGCAGTAAATGATACGCAATGGGGCATCCTATATTGTCCGAAATCGGGTTTTTCCTATGGCAAAAGCCGTTGGGAAAGAATCGAAAAGTGCTTGCAAGCCAATCAAATCGACTATGATTACGTTCAGAGTGAGAATACGGGAAGCGTGGAAAGATTGGTTAAGATGCTGATAAACAATGGCTATCGAACGATCGTCATTGTCGGTGGAGATTCGGCATTGAATGACGCCGTGAACTGCCTGATGCAAATAGACCAGGAGACGAGAAACCGTATTCACCTTGGAGTCATACCGAATGGGGTGATGAATGACTTCGCCCACTTCTGGGGTTTCAAGGAAAACGAGATCGAACAGACGATCTTGTGGCTCAAGAAACACCGTGTCAGAAAGATCGATTTGGGACGAATCAATTATTATAACAAGCACGGTGAAGCCTGCCACCGCTATTTCCTCAACTGTGTCAACATCGGTCTGATTGCCACGATCATGAACCTTCGCCGAAAGACCAGACACTTCTTGGGATCACGGACACTGTCGTTTATCTTCTCATTTCTGCTGATGATCTTCCAGAGACTCGACTATAAGATGAAACTGAAGATCAATTCGGATGTGATCAAGCGCAAGGTCATGACCGTCTGCGCGGGCAACTGTCAGGGCTATGGGCAAACTCCGAATGCCGTACCTTATAACGGCCTGTTGGATGTTTCGGTGGTCTATCATCCCGAAATGACACAACTCTTTGAGGGATTCTATCTCTTTGTCAAGGGAAAATTCCTGAATCACAGGAGCGTCCATCCATACCGGACCAAAGAGGTTATGGTGGAGGAGGCGCAGCATGCGCTGGTCGGGATTGACGGCCGACTGATGAATACGCCGGTGGGACCATTCAAGGTGACCGTTGTGCAGGAGGTTATCAATTTCCTGATACCCGAATGACAGCCCGGCTGCATACAGATACCTTCGGTGCTGAACCGTCATTGATCTGCTAAAATCTTCGGTCAGTCACACCGGATGATTGCTTGCCCGCATCAGCTTTTTCCCTCTGCGACCGGCGCATTTTTCCGGTCTTATTTCCATAGTTGTTTTATGCCTTCCGCATATGATAGCTCTGGGCGGTCAAGAGCTATCGTTTGGGCGCCCGAAAGGTATCATATGGAGGCCCCGGATGATAGCTTTGCGCCAGCCCCTTGGATTTGCCCTGTTTCAGGGAGTTTTGCTCCATCGGATGAACTACAGATGTACGGAAAGCGCCGAAGCCCTCAGTCGTCATACGACTGAGGGCTTCGGCGCTGAAAGGACATCTTGTTTCGGCATCGCTTATCGTGACGCCCGTAGCGCCTCCATGTTCACGTATCTGCGCTTGACAAAACGGTTGTAGATGTTGCGGAGCCACAGTTTATGGGTCACAACGAACGCGAGGCCAATCAGGAGTATGATCAGGTAGGTGACTGTGTCACTGAACACGGCCTGCAGCAGGCTGATAATGACGATGGGCGCCGTAAATGCGATGATCTCGGCAACGACCTGAACATAGTTGTTTTCGAGGCCTGCCTTGCTGATGAACTTCGTGTTAAGCGGTATTGTCTGTTTGTTGTAGACGGCCATCTGGAACAATAGGAAATACTGAAATCCTGCCGTAAAGACGGCTATAGAGACAAGCATCAGGATGGACCACTTGCCGATGAATACCGGAGGGAGCATCAGCAGGAATGGGAAAATGAGCATCAGGCTGTAGAAGATGTATTTGGCCTTGAAGAGGGAGAGGATATTCTCCTTATGCACCATCAGTGCATCGATGTAGTTCCCCTCATTTCCCATGATTCTGACCACCATGGTCGCGCCGTAGATGACAAAGTTGTAGATACACCAGAAGTTTGTCATGCTCTGGGAATCGTAGACATTTGTCGTGGCGATAATGATGCTGAAGACCAGCACAATGACCGTTGCAGAGATGAAAGTCTTACGTGGATTCTTGTTGCGAAGGATCGTCTTGGCTTCCAATTTGAAATATTCGCCGATTTCACCATATTTATCCAAGAACGACAGTTTGGTGACACTGCGGAGCTTGGTCATCTCTGTTTTGGACAGTTCCGCCCACACATGCTGGTACTGGAGTTTACGGTTGACGATTACCAAGATGGCCAACGCAACGATGGCAACGATGAAGGGGAGCGGTGACCCCTCGTGAAGGGCCGTCCCGGCCTTGGCATAGGTGTCGAACAGATGTTCCCAACCTGCATCCGCCCCTATATAAAGAGGTAGGCCGATGAGTGCATACACGCCGAGGGGAAGCAACCACCAGAGCTGTGAATCCAGCACCAAGGTACGCACGATGAGGTACCATTGGCTGTTGGCAACGATCATGAGCCACCACAGAAGCAGGAACCCCACGGTCAGCCAGATACCATAAGAGAAGATCACTGACATGAAGCAGAAGGGGATGAGCATCGTGAACCAGATCAGATTGCTTGTATTCAGCATGGATGTTGCAATGAAGACGTCCATGCAGGTGTATTTGGAGATCGGCAAGAGAATGTATGGCTTGACGATCTGGGAAGGTGTCTGCTGAGCCATGAAGCGGACCCCGAAATCGACAAGGAGGATGATCGGCGCAAGTGACATCATCATTTCGACCGAGGTGACCGTCCGGCTGTCATTGGCTATCAGGGCAAACATGATGGCGAATCCGATCAGATAGAAAATGATCAGGGCCATCATGAAGCCCATCATGATCTTGGCCGTGCGGGTCTGCTGTAGGTTCATGGCTCGCTTCTCCGCTAATTTGCGATGGCCTCTGAGCAGTTTGAATAAGGTCAGTCGGTTCATTTGGATTTTCCTTTTGGTTATCTCAAGTCTACTATCTCTGCCTTCGGATAGTCCTTGGACTGGAAAACGAAGAGCTTGTCGGATTGGTCTTTGGCTTTGAAGTTGGTGATATGGATGGTCGTCCAGTTTGTTCCCTGACGCATCTTGACCTCGTTCGGAACCTTTGTCCGTTGATTGATGAGGATATACATTTCCTGTACGGGATTCTTGGCGTTCTGTGCAGTCAGGTGAACCTGATAGTTGCTCCCGATGGATTTCATGCCGAGGTTATAGCCTCTGTTGTACATCGTGATAAAGGTATAGGGATTCATCGAAAGCCGCTTGGACTCGTTAGGTGTGGAAATGTTGACCTCGTTGTTTTTCTTCATGTAGGTCCATTGTGTTTTTCCGTCATACCAGACGACGGCCTGTGAGGTCTGTGCGTAGAACTTGTTGCCCTTGATGGCAATCGACCCGGGTACATTGCCATATTTGGAACTGTTGACTGTGAAGTTGGCACTTGCGCCTCCGCTGCGGCCGATGATTCCTGCGGTCGTATCTAAGATTGATTTTGCCTTGCTTGCATTTTGTGCGTTGCAGCATAAAGAGATGAGCAACATGGTCACAATAAATAATGAAAAACGCTTCATGATCTTAACTGTGCTAAAAGTGTATTTAATGAATTCTCGTCTTGAATAAGTACATCACGTGGTTTGGATCCCTGTGCTGTTCCCACAATTCCGGCTGCCTCTAACTGATCCATCAGTCGTCCGGCCCGGTTGTAGCCAATGGCAAACCGGCGCTGAATCATGCTCGTAGAGCCCTGTTGTGACAATACGATAGCGTGTGCAGCCTCCTCGAAATAGGGATCAATATTGCCCATGGAGGCGTTTCCGCCACTTGTGCCGCCTTGACCGTCATCGGTCGGCTCGGGCAATTCCATCGGCTCGATCGGCCCCGGCTGCTCTGAGATGTACGTATTGATATCAGCTATTTCCGGCGTATCGACGAATGCGCACTGCACACGTACCGGTTCGCCTCCATTGAGGAATAGCATGTCACCGCGACCGATCAACTGTTCGGCGCCTTTTCGGTCCAGAATGGTTCTCGAGTCAATCTGTGCGCCTACTCTGAAAGCCATTCTTCCGGGGAAGTTGGCTTTGATGTTACCGGTGATGATCGTTGTTGTCGGACGCTGTGTAGCGATAACCATATGGATCCCGACAGCTCTCGCCAGCTGTGCTATACGTGCTATAGGCAACTCGACTTCCTTTCCTGCGGTCATGATCAGATCCCCGAACTCGTCAATGATGACGACAATGTAAGGCATGTATTCATGGCCCTTGGTCATGTCAAGTCTGTGATTGAGATACTTCTCGTTGTAATCCTTGATCTTGTTGACCCCTGCCATCTTGAGGAGATCATATCTGTGGTCCATCAGCTTGCAGAGAGAGTTCAGTGTACGGACTACTTTCTGAACATCCGTGATGATGGGCTCGTCGTCATTCTCTGGCAAGCAAGCCATGAAATGTGGGGCAATCTTGTTGTAGATAGAGAACTCCACCTTCTTCGGGTCGATCAATACAAGCTTCAGTTCATTGGGATGTTTCTTGTAAAGCAATGACGTTATGATGGCATTGAGGCCTACGGACTTACCCTGACCCGTGGCACCTGCAACGAGCAGGTGGGGAATCTTGGCCAGATCAACGATATATACTTCATTTGTAATGGTCTTGCCCAAGGCGATCGGGAGATCCATTTTCGTCTCCTTGAACTTCTTTGTGCCCAACACACTCTCCATGGAAACGATGTTCTTATGCTTGTTGGGGACTTCGATACCGATCGTTCCTTTGCCCGGAATTGGGGCAATGATGCGGATGCCTAATGCCGAGAGGCTCAGCGCGATGTCATCTTCCAGATTTCGGATGCGTGAGATTCTGACGCCTTCACCAGGTGTGATCTCGTAGAGGGTGATCGTCGGGCCGACTGTGGCCTTGATCTCCCTGATCGTGACACCGAAACTGTTCAGCACCTTCACAATATGTGCATTGTTCGCCTTGATCTCATCCATGTCCACCTCGGGCTTTCCGTCGTTGTCGTAGGTCTTCAGCAAGGTGAGGGTAGGGAACTTATACCGGAGGAACGGTTCTCTCGGATTGATCGGCGTGTTGAGATCAATCTCGTCGCTGATGAGCGTCTTTCCTTTGGCCGCTTCTTCGGTTTTTGCGAGCTCAACGGTGATTCCCGGTTCCCCGGAGGGTGCTTCCGGTTTGTCGACAGGTATCGTCTGGTCGGCCTGTTCCTTGCTTGGCTCCGGATCCGGGGTGAGGTCTATGACCGTCGAAAGCTTGACCGGCTCATTGTTCTCGATGGGACTCACTTCCTGAAGTTCCTTGTTTTCCTTTTCGATATCTTTCTCCGGATGGTTGTTGGTCACTGTTACCTTGATCTTGGAAGTGATATAGCCGATCGGATTGAGCGCCTTGCGAATGATGCTGATGGTCTCTGCGCTAAGGTAAGTGAGGAAGGCCAGCGCCACGATAAGCAATACGGCGGTCAGTCCCGGGGGACCAATGACGTTCTCAAGATGCTGCACACAGTAAAGTCCATGGTTTCCGCCGGGATTGTAGATCTGATTGCTGATGATCGGTGTTAAAAACTTCGCGAACGTCACAGAGCTCCATACCATCACCAACATCGTGCCAAAGAACCATTTCCAAAGATTCACTTTATAGGCTCCCATGAGCTTCAGGGCCGCCAAGATGAGAAAAGCCGGAATGAGAAAGGAGGGGAGACCAAAGTTCACGGTTACTAAATTGTGCGCGAGGATTGCGCCTACGCTGCCGCAATAGTTTGTAAACTCACGCTTCGTATTGAGCCATTCTCCCGGCCGGAGGCTCTCTAACAGACTTTGGTCTGCCTGTCCTGTGGATAGATATGAAACAGTTGCAATGATCGTATATATTGCCAGTAAGAGCAGTATTACGCCCAATAGGAAATCCGTCTTTTCGTTACTGACTATATTTTTGAAGCCGACCGCTTCGCCCAAATTCTTGGGCTTACGCTCCGATTTCTTTCGTGCCATTGTCTGAATCTTTTATTTTACTTGCAAAATTAGTGGAAAAAAGTCAGATTATGGTATATTTCCGCAACTTTTTTCTAATTTTGCATCTTGTTAGAGAAGATAATGAAAAAGATTATATACAATAAATTCGACAAGCACGCAATAACCGCATTGCCACAGGTAATGTTCCCCGGAAAGATCGTCGTGATTATCGATCCGAACGAGACAACGAAAGCTGTGGACTATCTGTTGTCAAGTGATATCCTTGGCATAGACACAGAGACAAAGCCCACCTTTCATCGTGGGGAGTCGCATAAGGTCGCATTGCTGCAGGTCTCAAACCGGAACCTGTGCTTCCTTTTCAGGCTTAACTACACGGGAATGACGCCAGCTCTGATCCGCTTACTCGAGAACAAGAAGGTGCCGATGGTAGGTCTTTCCCTCCATGATGATCTTCTTTCGCTTCACAAGCGGGTGCCTTTCGAGCCGGGCAGTTTTGTTGACTTGCAGAATATGGTAGGCTCTTTGGGCATTGAAGACCTGAGCCTGCAGAAGCTCTATGCCAATCTTTTTGCACAAAAGATCAGCAAAAGACAACGGTTGTCCAACTGGGAGGCGGACATTCTGACAGATAAGCAGAAAGCCTATGCGGCTATTGACGCATGGGCATGTATCCAGCTCTATGACGAGATGATCCGTCTGAAGGAGACGGGAGATTACGAATTACAACGCATTGCAGAAGAAAGTAAAGATGAATTACAAGCAGATTTACCTCAAAAGGGGGAAAGAAGAGAGCCTTAAACGCTTTCATCCATGGGTCTTTTCAGGCGCGATCCATCATCAGGACGATCAGATCGAGGAGGGAGAGACCGTCCGTGTCCTGACTGCCGATGGTGAGTTTATTGCCGTCGGGCATTATCAGGTGGGCTCAATCGCTGTGCGCGTCTTGTCTTTTCGGGACATCTGCGTCGACGAGACGTTTTGGGAAAGCCGGCTGCAGTCAGCTTTCGAGATGCGGAAAGTCATCGGCCTGTCAGACAATCCCAGCAATAACACGTTCCGATTGGTGCACGGCGAGGGTGATTCCCTGCCGGGATTGGTCATCGATTGTTATGGAGACACGGCCGTCATGCAGGCTCATAGCGTCGGCATGCACGTCAACCGGCAGGCGATTTGCGATGCTTTGGTTGCCGTGGCGGATCATCGGATCCGGCATGTTTATTATAAAAGCGAGACGACTTTACCTTTCAAGGCCAACCTCTATCAGGAAAACGGCTTCCTGTATGGCGGGAGCAGTGACAACCAAGCCATGGAAAACGGGCTTCTCTTTCAGGTTGACTGGCTCAAAGGGCAGAAGACCGGATTCTTCGTTGACCAGCGGGAGAACCGCACCTTGTTGGAGCAGTATGCCAAAGACCGCAAGGTTCT
>JALFRV010000005.1 GCA_022778905.1 Prevotella sp.
TATGATGGATACGATCCTCAACTTAGGTCTGAATGACCAGGTTGTAGAAGGTCTTGCCAAGAAAACAGGCAATGAGCGCTTTGCATATGACAGTTATCGCCGTTTCGTACAGATGTACGGTGACGTCGTTCTCGGCATGAAACCGGTCAATAAGGAAGACATCGATCCGTTTGAGGCCATCATCCAGAAGGTCAAGAGCCAGCGCGACATCAAGCTTGACAATGAGATGACGACCGACGAACTGAAGAACTTGGTGGCGCTCTTCAAGGAAGCGATCCTCCAGCGTACCGGAAAGGAATTCCCTTCAGATCCGCGCGAGCAGCTCTGGGGAGCCATTCTCGCCGTGTTTGACAGCTGGATGAATGAGCGTGCGATCCTCTACCGCAAGATGGAAGGAATCCCGTCGGAGTGGGGAACAGCCGTTTCGGTCATGGCAATGGTGTTCGGCAACATGGGTCCGACATCCGCCACAGGAGTCTGCTTCAGTCGTGACGCTGCCACGGGCGAAAACCGCTTCAACGGCGAGTATTTGGTCAATGCGCAGGGCGAGGACGTTGTGGCCGGCATCCGTACTCCTCAGCAGATCACAAAGGAAGGGTCCCGGCGCTGGGCTGACCAGCAGGGCATTCCGGAGGAGATCCGTTCGAGCAAGTATCCGTCTATGGAAGAAACCATGCCGGAGATCTTCGGGCAGCTCAACGAAATTCAGCAGAAACTCGAAAACCACTATCACGACATGCAGGACATGGAGTTCACCGTTCAGGAAGGACACCTCTGGTTCCTCCAGACCCGCAATGGCAAGCGTACGGGTGCTGCCATGGTGAAGATCGCCATGGACCTCCTGCGCGAAGGAGCCATCGATGAGAAGACGGCGCTGCAGCGTTGTGATCCCAACAAATTGGACGAACTGCTTCACCCCGTGTTTGACAAGGAGGCAAAAACGCAGGCCCGCGTGCTGACAAGAGGACTTCCCGCATCGCCCGGCGCAGCATGCGGACAGGTTGTATTTTTTGCTGATGACGCTACCAAATGGCACGATGACGGCCGTCAGGTTGTCATGGTGCGTATTGAAACCAGCCCTGAAGACTTGGCCGGAATGAGCGCCGCAGAAGGCATTTTGACCGCTCGTGGAGGTATGACCTCACACGCTGCCGTGGTCGCACGCGGTATGGGCAAGTGCTGTGTGTCTGGCGCGGGTGCCATAGACATTGATTATAAGGCCCGCACGGTTGAGATCGACGGCGTGGTATTGCATGAAGGCGATTACATTTCCCTCAATGGTTCCACCGGTGAAGTCTATCAGGGTGAAGTCCAGACCATTCCTGCCGAGGTAACCGGCGATTTTGCCGAACTGATGAGCCTGTGTGACAAGTATGCCAAGCTCGGTGTCCGCACCAATGCGGACACACCGCATGATGCCCAGGTGGCACGCGGGTTCGGAGCCGTTGGCATCGGCCTCTGCCGTACGGAGCACATGTTCTTTGAAAATGAAAAGATCAAGGCCATGCGCGAGATGATCCTTGCGGATCACACTTCTGACCGTGAAGCTGCGCTGAAAAAGCTGCTTCCCTATCAGAAGCAGGATTTCTACGGCATCCTGAAGTGCATGGACGGTATGCCCGTCAACATCCGTCTGTTGGACCCGCCGTTGCATGAGTTTGTTCCGCATGATCGGGCCGGCCAGGAGACAATGGCCGCCGAGATGGGCGTTTCCGTCAAGAAGATCCAGGATCGGGTACAGTCTCTCAGCGAGCACAACCCTATGCTGGGATTGAGAGGATGCCGTCTCGGCAATACATTCCCTGAAATCACGGCCATGCAGACGCGTGCTATTCTCGGTGCTGCAATCCAGTTAAAGAAAGAAGGACATGATCCGCGTCCGGAAATCATGGTGCCCCTTGTAGGCATCGTCAACGAACTTGACCTGCAGGAAAAGGTGATCCGTGAGACGGCCGCCCTGCTTTTCGAAGAGGAAGGCGTCGAGATTCCATATAAGATAGGTACCATGATCGAGGTGCCGCGTGCCGCGCTGACAGCCGACAAGATAGCAGAGAAAGCCGAGTATTTCAGCTTTGGAACCAATGACCTGACCCAGATGACGTTTGGCTATAGCCGTGACGACATTGCATCCTTCCTGCCTTCTTATCTTGAAAACAAAATCCTCGAAGTCGATCCGTTCCAGGTGCTAGACCATGACGGAGTGGGGCAGTTGGTGGAAATGGCCGTCAACAAGGGCCGTTCGGTCCGTCCGAAACTCAAATGCGGTATCTGCGGCGAGCACGGCGGCGAACCATCATCCGTCAAGTTCTGCCATCGGGCCGGACTTGATTACGTCAGCTGCTCTCCCTTCAGAGTGCCGATCGCGAGACTTGCGGCCGCCCAGGCGACCGTGGAAGAGTAATCTGGTGAAACTTCATACAGCCTATAACTTGGCAGGACTGCCTGCGTAGTCCTGCCATATTTTTATCCCCAAATTGATAAACGAATAAAATTAGAAATCAACAGATGAGAAAAATCATTCTCGCTCTATTCATCACTTGCAGCATGACATTGTATGCGCAACATGAATCGCAGGTCGGCAACACGAAGTTAGGTACCGTATACGAAGAGGCCCTGACCTCCATCAAGGCCGAATTCGGCAATCCGGAGACAGTATCTACAACACAGGTCAAATACAAGAATGTGCTTTACAAGGGCTTTAAGTTTGATGAGCTGTACCTGAATTTCAGAAACAACAAATTCTGCGAAGCCAGATTCTATATGAACGCATTGAATAAGCAGGTCGCACTGAACCTGAAAGAATCGCTCGCGAAAGCTTTCGGCCAGAGCCAGAACCTGTCGAAGGACTTGGAAGAGGATGGCTCCACATTTTATAAAGGTGGTCGCGGACCATTCGGCGTGGGACATCTGTTCACGATCTTTTCTGCTCCCAACCGAGGCAGATGGACCGCTCAGCTGAGATACGGGCCCTTTAATTATTAATCAAACCGATGCTTTGGGCGACCCGAAGCATTCTTTCATTATTGAGATATGGGAAAAGTTCGTTTTCTTTCTGTAATCTTTCTGCTCTCCGTTTCCATGATGGTTCACGCCCAAAGCATGCGTGCGCTATGGCTTTCGATGCCTGATTCGATCCTGCCATACATCAGCAAGGATCAGCGCAAGGAAATGATTGACTTGGCAGACAACAGTTCCAAGACAGAAGTCAACAACCTCTTGAATGGAAAAAGCGTAATAGACTCTGTCACAGACAGATATCTGGCGGCGACCGTCAGTGGGTCCTTCCGGATCCAGATGCGCCTTCTGCCTTCCTCTGACGGTGACAGTCTTCTGTGCGTCGTTCGCACTTTTCTGGCGCCGGAGCCCGAAAGCGAGTTGCGATTCTATACCCGCCAATGGACAGAAGTTCCCATGAGGCGCTGCTTTGAGAATGGTCGGTCTTTGCAAGAGTTGGCCTCTTCGCTGCTCGTAAGACCCGACTCCATGCCCGAGAGCAGATTCGCCGAATTGAGAAAGCTGATAGATCCCATCATGGTCTCAGCCACATTGTCACCGGACAATGATTCTATTGACATTTCGCTATCCCTTCCTTTACTTTCGAATGACGAAAGAAAGCAAATAAACACGATAGTTTTGCAAAGAAAGCTTAATTGGAACGGGACAACCTTTAATTAATGTTACGGGTGCGAAAATTTTAGTATGAAACCCTTGCAAGTTATTGAAATAGTTGTAACTTTGCATCGTGTTTTTCATGGTATTAGATTATTAAGGTTAAGAAAGATTGGTTGTCGTGAGACAATCAATTTTTTTTTGCCCTTTCGGAAGAGGATTCGGGTCTCATGCGATGTTGTTTTTCAAAATCCGCAGGAGCGCTGAAAATAAAGTTCCTTTAATTTTGCGCATTATTGCAATTATGCTATCTTTGTAGCACATTTAATCATCATTGCAATGAATCTAAAAGTTCGTCTCATCTTAATGAATTTCCTCGAATATGCGGTTTGGGGTGCTTACTTGACCTCCATGGGCAGATACTTGGGGAATTTGGGGTTAGGATCGGAGATAGGTTTATTCTATTCCATGCAGGGAGTGGTATCTATCTTTATGCCGG
>JALFRV010000119.1 GCA_022778905.1 Prevotella sp.
ACAGACAGATGAAATCCAACTTATTCCTATGTCTCACAGGAGTGCTCTCGACAGGTGCCGCCATGACGGCTGCCGCACAGCAGAAACGACAGATGAACATCCTCTACATCATGAGCGACGACCACTCCTATCAGACCATCAGCGCCTATGACAACCGACTGACCGAGACACCCAACATCGACTGGATAGCCCGCAACGGCGTCAAGTTCACCGAAAGCTTCGTTGCAAACTCACTCAGCGGACCCTCGCGAGCGTGCATGCTCACCGGCAAACACAGCCACAAGAACGGCTTCACGGACAACACCCGCGTCTTCGACGGCAACCAGCAGACCTTCCCCAAACTGCTCCGCCAGGCCGGATACCAGACAGCCGTCATCGGCAAATGGCACCTGACCTCCGAACCGACGGGCTTTGACTACTGGGATATCCTGACCGGACAGGGCGACTATTATAATCCCGACTTCATCCGCAACGGAGAGAAACTGCACCGGGAAGGCTACGTCACCAACATCATCGCCGACCTTGCCATCCAGTGGATGGACAGCCTGCGCGACAAGGACAAGCCCTTCTGCCTGCTCATGCACAACAAGGCACCCCACCGCGTGTGGAGTCCAGACACCTGCGACCTCGACTCCGGCGAAGACAAAGACTATCCCCTGCCGGCCAACTTCTATGATGACTACAGCGGACGAGAAGCTGCGGCCAAGCAGAAGATGAACATCGCCAGAGACATGGACATCGTCTACGACAACAAGATGGCCGACAAGGACAACGAAATCCACTCCAATGCCGCCCTCGAAGCATGGGGAAGGGCAAACTACGAACGCATGACGCCAGAGCAACGCGCACGATGGGACCGCCACTATGACCCCATCATCCGCCGCTTCAAGGCTGCCGGACTGACCGGAAAGGCACTCGCCGAATGGAAGTACCAACGCTACATGAACGACTATCTGCGCGTCATACGCTCCGTAGACCGCAACGTAGGACGCGTCATCGACTATCTCCGCCGCAACCATCTGCTCGAGAACACACTCATCGTCTATACTTCTGACCAGGGATTCTTCATGGGCGAGCACGGCTGGTTTGACAAGCGGTTCATGTACGAGGAGTCATTCCGCACGCCGCTGCTGATGTACCTGCCCGGCGGAAAACAGAGAGAGGACGCGCACATGGTGCAAAACATCGACTATGCGCCCACCTTCCTTGAACTGGCAGGCGTCAGGATCCCCAAGGACATACAAGGCCTTTCGCTCCTGCCGCTGCTGCAAGGCAAGCAAGTCAGCCACTGGCGCAACGCACTCTACTATCACTACTACGAGTATCCCGCCGAACATTCGGTCTGCAAGCACTACGGCATCCGCACCGATCGCTATTCGTTCATCCACTTCTACAATGATATCGACGAATGGGAACTGTTCGACATCAAGCGCGATCCCGGTTCGATGCACAACCTCTATGGGCAGCCCGGGACCGAGAAACTCACGCGCCGGCTGAAGAAGCAGTTGCTCAAGCTGCAGGTACAGTATGACGATCCGATCCGCAACACGCCCTTCGCCCGCTGACAAGCAGCAGTCCATCGGCAGCCCGGTCATCGAGACAACGGCACAGCTCACCACCTCCCCATTTCCCAACCGGGCTTGATCCATAGAGGGAAATGCGCATGCACATGATGGACAGCATATGATTAAACCCGGATCGGTCATCAGCGTCCGAACTGATTTTGTCCGCTTGCAGGGCAGATGGCCTGCCGGGGATCCGAAGGCGTAGCGGCCTGCGTCAGGGAAGCCCGGCAGGAAAGATGTCCGGCAAGCGGACGAAAGCAGTCGGAAAGCAGGAAAGGACAAGAATAAATGTGCTCCAGCGGTCTAATGGCCGATCCGGGTTAAACTGCAGAGAACGCGGACATGGCAGATTGAAAAATGTAAATCATAGCTGCCGTTTCTGCGTTCACAGTGGTTTCATAACTTCAGACCGTACATTTCTACCGAATATCATCGCCTCCCGGATGGGGCATCACAGACATCCGAAGCCTGCTCCCCTCCCCGCGAAAGGATCGGGGAAGGTCCCCATTCTCCGAGTTCCCGCACGCTGCGGGCGGATACGCGGATCCACCCCTACGGTCGCTTGGCATTTCGGGATCTTCTTCCCTCCGGGGAGAGGGATCGGGGGAGGGACCTCCGAAAGATCATTCTCCTGATCGGCTGAACATCCTTCGAAGAACACACCTAAACCTATCATTTTCAACGCATTACACCTCATTGCTCCACAGCTGCTTTTTCCGGTCTGCACAGAGCTATGCTTTGGGCGGCCGAAAGCATACATATGGGCGGCCAAGAGCTATCATTTCGAGCGCCCAAAGCATAGCTCTGTGCGCGCCATAACTTATGTATCTTTTAGGGGCATCATTTTTTCCATTTTCGAGGGGTATGTTATCGACGAACTGTATCTGCAATATGGACCACTGAAAGCGATTATTTCCATTATTGATTTGTATGACAGGAATCGCAAATGGCGCAGCAAAGGCAAAGGAATCAGTATAAACAACACCACAAAAATCCCCGGACACCATGATGGCCTCCGGGGATTTATTGGTTTTATAGCTTAGGATTGAGCTACCAGATGGTTTCAGATAGAGAATAGCCTGCGGTTCTCAATCCAGCGACAAGCGCTACTATCGTTTTGGCAGATAATCTGACCATCCTTCATTCTGAGCGACACCGAAACCGGAATTCACCTCACTGGACGGAATGGGGAACGCAAACTTGCTGATGTCCCAGTCACTGAAGTTGTCACCCGATACGGTAAGTCCTAAACGACGGGCATCAAAGAATCGCTTGCCCTCCTGATAGAACTCACGCACACGCTCATCGGCGATGAACGATAGCAGTTCGCTCTGCGTACCGGGCAGCTTGTCACTCTTGAGCGCCAAATTACGGCGGGCAGTATAGAAGAGATAATTCTTTGCCTCGGCAAGATTGCCCAGACGAGCTGCGCACTCAGCGATGATAAGGGTCATCTCAGACTTGCGGTAAACAGGAATGTTGCTCGTAGCCTGCTCCGACTTGCCATCAAACTTACTGGAAGTTGTTCCACCCTTTTCTCCCTTATGAAGGACAGCACGGCGGAGATCGGTTGATGCCAGTTTGCCAAGCGCTGCAGTCTGGATGGTGCCATAGTAGGATCCGTAAAGCGTGTTGAGCGAATTGGCACTCAGGTTGTCGTCACTCGACTTCTTGATGCAGAAGAGATCCTCTGTCTGCTCGGTGATCTGCCCCCACATGTTCTGGTAAGCATTGGCAGAGATCGTGTCAGCAATTGCATCTTCAGCTGATCCGTACTTGACGGTAAGAGCTGCCTTTGCCGCAGTCTCAGCTTCAGCATACTTGCCCAAGGAAAGGTTGACATTGGCCTCAAGCGCATTGACACCCATCTTGCCCAAGTAGTATGCTTCTGCTGGAGCGGCATCGCCTGCCTTGTCAAGATATTCCTGTGCGGAAGCTATATCTTTGAGGATTCTGTCATAAGTCTCCTGAACGGTACTTCTGCTTACCTTTTGGTCTTCAGTCGGAACCTCCATATCAAAGATGACGATGCCTGGCTTGGAAGCATTGGCTGCCGAATAGGGCAGCGCAAAATAGTTGACCATGTAATAGAAAGCCATCGCTTTCAAGGCATAGCACTGACCGATATAGCTATATGCAGTGGCCTGTTCGCTTGCCTTTACCCGGCCATCGTCCAGCATAGCCTTGGCCTTAGAGATAGCCATCGTGGCATTGGAAGCGACCTTATAACCATACCCCCACATGTCAGACAGTTCGTCAGCCGTCTCTGCAAAAGTGAAATTGCTGAACGCATACAGGTGTCCGGAAGATGAACTGCCTGTGCTCATGCCGCTGGTAAAGTCGCCGAGCGACACTGCATAGTTGCCAAGGAACTCATAGTTGCCTAAAGCGCTGTACGAACCGTGCATCAGCGCCTTGATGTCAGTCAGGGCCTGAACGGCCTGTTCGTCGTCCTTGAAATCATACATCGGCGTGTCGAGGCTGCAGCTTGATAGCAATGTTGCTGCCAACGACATCGACAGGAATATTTTTGTTACTTTCATGAATCTAATCTTTTAAATTTACAAACCGATTTGAATGCCGAACAAGAAGCTGCGTGCCTGCGGATAGTTCCACCACTGGACACCATTGGCACCGATGCCAGAGGGGTCGAAGCCGATGTAATTGCTTGCAGCCCAAGTATGAAGGTTTTCACCCTCGAAGAATACGCGCACCCGATCCAATCCAAAACGATTGATAAGCTGACGGGGAATGGTGTAGCCCAATGTGATGGAGCGCAACTTGAGGTAGTCACCGTCCATGAGGAAGCGGGAAGAGTGGCTGTTAGCGAAAGAGTTGTCTGAGTCAAGACGAGGAACATCCGTTACCTGGCCTGGAGTGGTCCAGCGATTGTCATAGACATAATTGATGAAGTTCTCATAGAAAGAGGCTCCACTCTGCATGTCATAACGCAGGTTGTTACCGTAAATCTTGCCACCCGTTGAGTAGTTGAACTGCACGTTGAAATCAAAGCCATATGCAGCCAGATCGGTGCTGAACGAACCGAAGAACTTGGGGTTGGCGTCTCCTACGTAGCGTTTAGCCGCCTTGTTATAGCTCGTCGTGGTCTCATCGCCCGTCTCATTGAGATAGAACAACGCGAGACCTGTCTCAGGATCCACACCTGCATATTCCTTCATCTTGAACTGATAGATAGGCTTACCTACCTCCGTAATCTGGTAAGTACCCTCGATAGGCTCTTCGGTAGAGAGCTTGAGCACCTTGTTCTTGTTGGTAGAACCATTCCAAGAAGCGGACCATGTAAGATCCTTGTTCTTTATGATGGTCGCATTGACTCCGAACTCGAAACCGTAGTTCTCAAGTTTACCGATGTTCTTATAGACAGAGGCCTGCCCCTCATCAGCATTATAAAGACCGGTGGCACTTGAAAGCGGCATAGCGAACACCATGTCACTTGTGCGGTGGTTATAATAGTCCATCGTGACATTCACACGGTCAAAGAGCGTAAGGTCAAGACCGACGTTGAACTTACCTGTCTTCTCCCATGAGAGGTCGGGGTTTGCTGCCTGCACACGGAGTGAGCCACCTATGCCATTGTAGTTATGACCATAATCGTAGAGACCTAAGGCAGCATAGTATCCGTTGCCATAAGCATCGCTTCCCACTTCCTGGTTACCGGTGGTACCATAGCTGGTGCGGATGTTCAGGTTGGTGAGCCAACTCTTCGCCGACTCCATGAACTTCTCTTCGCTGACACGCCACTTAGCGCCTACTGACCAGAATGAACCCCAACGATGTCCGGGGGCGAAGCGTGACGAACCGTCAGCACGCAGGCTGGTAGAGAAATAGTAACGGTTGTTATAGTCATACTGACCGTTGAAGAAGAATGAACTCAACTTGAGCACATTGCGCTGGGTATATGCCGAAGAAGGCTTGGCTGCGAGGGAAACATCGTTGAGATCAGGTACGGGATAGTTGTTGCCAGCCAGATAAGCAATCTTGTAATACTTACGCTGACCTTCCTGACCCAACATCAGATTGAGATGATGGTCACCGAAAGACTTTACATAATTCAACGTGTTAGTAACAGAGAGCAGAATCTTATGCGTATCGCCATTCTCACCCATGGCATTCATATCATTACCCTGCTTATTGAGGAAAGACCAGAATCCAAACTCGTCGATCAGATAGACATCCGCACCTCCACGGGAGAGGAAGAACAGGTCAGGAGTGAAATTGATCTGCACATAAGGACTCAACAACACGCGATACTGCTTGGCCACGTTCTGGTCACCATTCGCACTGCGCAACGCCACTGGGTTGTAACCCGTGGAAGTGTCGAAGTTGAAATCGCCTTCACTGTTATATATAGGTGTAAGCGGACTCATCATATAAACCTGCGTCAGAGGGTCAGAGAAGTATCCGCCGCCTGCACCGTTGTTGGTCTTCGTATACGAAAGGTTGAGGTTGAATCCGTACTTAATGATCTTTGTAGCCTGATGGTCCATATTGAAACGGAACGAATAACGCTTCAAGTCCTTACCCTCCATCAGCGAATTGTTTTTGTCATAAGCAAATGAAGCGAAGTAGACCGGAGAATAGTCACCCTGACCGCCACCCTGTATATCCACAGCATAGCTCTGAACGAGCCCCTTTCGAGTCACAGCGTCCAGCCAGTCATAAGACTGCTTGCTTTTGTCATAGTTAGAAACCCACCCGCCTGTGTACCAGTCGAGGAATTCACGGGCACCTTGCGAATCGTAAGCAGCACCAAGTCCATATGCTTGATTGTAGTATCCAAATGTGGAGTCGTCTCCGTAGCTCTTGTAACTGTTGAGCAGCGCTTCTGTCCCCAGTTCAATCGCCTTGTCTGCGTTCACCAGCTTGTACTTATCCGTGTATGAAGGCATTTCATTCCAACCAACCTTTGCAGAGAAGTTAACCTTTGGCTTACCCTTACTACCACGCTTGGTCGTGATGACGATGACACCGTTAGCGGCGCGCGCACCATAAATAGAAGTTGCGGTAGCGTCCTTCAAAACGGTGATATTCTCAATGTCATCCGCATTGATGGTAGACAGCGGACTGGTAGTTGCGCCCTCATCTGAACGAATACCTACAGCATCATTATCGAAAGGCACGCCATCAATTACATAAAGGGGCTGAGTACCTGAATTGATGGAGTTGCGTCCACGCACATAGATCGTGGCAGGGGCACCAGGCTGGCCGGAACCGATGTTCATCTGCAGTCCGGGGACAGTTCCCTCCAATGACTTAATGGGGTTAGGGTCCACTTTGTTGCCGATCTGCTTTTCACTTAAGGTTGATGCAGCACCTGTGAAGGCCTGCTTGCGCGTGACACCGTAACCGGTCACAACGACCTCGTCGATCTGCTGGGACTCAGGTTTGAGAACAATTTGCATATTGGGAGAGGCAGTCAAAGTCTGCCCCACCATGCCGATGTAATTTACCTGAATCTTTGCGTTTGCGGGAACTGTCAATGTGAAGTTACCGTCCGCATCAGTCACAGTACCAGTATTGGTGCCTACCACCTTAATTGAAGCCCCAATAATTGGCGAACCGTCATCCGATGAGGTTACGGTACCATTGACTCTTGTCTGTGCCGTTGCCAGTCCTACACAAAGGAATAGGCCGACAACCATTGTCAATAGTCTTTTTAGCATAAATCTCCTAAAATTAAAAATAAAACATAATAATAACAACTCTCTCTCCAGAAATAAGAAATATCACGGGGGCTCGGGGGTGTCATTATGGGCAGGAACTGATTAGATGCCTGCCTTTTGACAAATAAGAAAGGGGATCTTGTGACCATATATCCACGGCATGGCGACTTGGCACACTCGCGAATATAAGGTATCACGTACATGTCTCTCTCTTACACGAACCGCTCTACTTTTACATTCTATGGAGTAAATCCTCTCTTACAATGCTACAAATGTAGCAACTAATATTAAAATAAACAAATTTTATCCAATAAAAATGCATATCTTAACAGAAAAAACGAGAAAGCAGATAACTATGTATTCAATCCCAGACGATTATCAGCCTGCAGAGCCTCCATTATCCTTATTGAGGCCACCCGGCTTTATCCTTCCCTTACTTGCATATTTTCAACTTGGCTGCATGATGTGGCCCGCCACGCCTTAGGCTGACCGGCACATTCCGATAACATGGAGCATCGCTACGCGATGGGCGGATGAAGCGGAGACTGCCAAAAGGGTAATCCCTCTTGTTCCTATAGCACATGGGCAGACGTTTTTTCCCTGTACATCCGTCTCTCGCCCGAAGAGGGTGGGCGTCTGACAGATGCCCAGACCGCGCTCATCCGTCTCCACGGGCGTTCCTCCAACCCAGAAACGGGTGAACTCCTCATGGCGTTCTGTCTCCCAATGCGATACCGGCATAGCTGATGCCATACGCCAATGGAAACAGGCAGACAACGGCTGAACCCGGATCAGCCATTAGACCGCTGGAGCACATTTATTCTTGTCATTTCATGCTTTTCGACTGCTTTCGTCCGCTTACAGGACATCTTTCCTGCCGGGCTTCCTTGACGTAGCCCGCTACGCTTTCGGATCCCCGGCAGGCAATCTGCCCTGCCATCGGACAAAATCAGTTCGGACGCTAATGACCGATCCGGGTTGAAAGGCATGCACGAGGTTATAGGTTATTGTTTGCTTACACTGCAGCTGCAACATGATAATAATGCTATAGCTGCAGTTGGCATTCTTGAAAATTACATATACTCTACTGTATGCTTGCAAACAAAAGGGGATGTGTCAAAATAGGCACATCCCCTTTTTTGTCTTTCTCTATGATGCATTCTCTTTACTCACTTTACGCGGCGACTTCAGCCGGTCTTTTTCTGAAAATGTTCATATAAACGCATAACGGCGTAAAAACGGCG
>JALFRV010000056.1 GCA_022778905.1 Prevotella sp.
GAGAAGGTGCAGGAACTCACAGATCAGTACAACGCGATCGGCCACGTTCCGTTCCGCGAAAAGGACAGGATCTACAAGGAATTCCATGATGTGCTCGATCAACTCTATAAAGATATGAACATCTCCACTGCCCGCAGGCGCTTGGACAACTTCAAGAGCAACCTCAAGAACGTGGCCAAGCGAGGCGAAGACGCATTGGACAACGAGCGCGGAAGGCTCATGCACCGCTACGAGCAGCTCAAACAGGAGATCACAACCTATGAGAACAACCTCGGATTCCTCAACGCCAGCAGCAAGAAAGGTAACAGCCTGATCGACGAGATGAACCGTAAGGTGCAGAAACTCAAGGACGATGCAGAGCTCGTAAAGCAGAAGATCAAGGCCATCGACGCAGAAAACACCGAAGAGGAATAATCTTTTCAAAATAGCAAAAGAGGCGTGGGCATAGTGCTTGCGCCTCTTTTTTGCCGGACAAGCCTTTCCTTTTCCATTTGAAAATCAACCACACATCTGAACGGAAAGTTGCCACTGCCGACGTGACAGGGCCATCGGAGCCGGGCCATTCCTGCCCTTTCCACGACTTTTTCGCCCCAAATCATTGGCTCATCGGGCATTATTTGCTAACTTTGCGGTGACATGCGGCGACGCGAACAGCAATCGGAGCAAAAACCGAAGCTGGCCTCAGCCGTGTGCATAAGAACAATTCAAATCAGACAGACTATGAATATAGGAGACAGACTGCCGGACTTTTTAGGCAAAGACCAGGACGGCAACGAGATCAAGACGAGCGACTTCAAAGGCAAGAAGTTAGTGCTTTACATCTACCCACGCGACGCAACGCCGGGCTGCACGAGTGAGGCGTGCAACCTGCGCGACAACTATGAGCGCTTTCTGAGCCTCGGCTACGCCGTCGTGGGCGTCAGTACGCAGGACGAAAAGTCGCATCGCAAGTTTATCGAAAAATACCAGCTGCCCTTCCCGCTCATTGCTGACACCGAGCGAAAGCTTGTCACCGGGCTTGGCGTCTACGGGGAGAAGATGATGTATGGCAAGAAGACGATGGGCGTATTCCGCACCACTTTCATCACCGATGAGGACGGACGGATCGAGCGCATCATGGGGCCGAAGGAGATAAAGGTCAAGGATCACGCCGCCCAAATCATCGGATAATGCAGATACTGCTGGCCTGTGCCAAGACCATGAACGACGTGCGGACCGTCAAAACGCCGCATCTGTCGACGCCGCATTTCCAGCATGAGGCTGACGGAATAGCCATGGAGATGAGCCAGATGACGGTCGAGGAGCTGCAAGAGCTTTTCCACAGCAGCGCCCGCATAGCCCTGCAGAACATGCTGCGCTACCAGCAGTTCTTCGATGAGCAACAGCGGAGACCCGCCGTCCTGCTCTACAACGGACAAGCCTACAGAGGTCTGCAGGCGCAGGACTTCACGAGTGACGACCTTGCTTTCGCGCAGCGCCATCTCTGGATCACGTCGTTCCTCTACGGACTGCTGCGCCCGATGGACGGCATCTGCCCCTATCGGATGGAAGGCAGCATCCGGCTGGACGCAGCCGGGGACCGCAGTCTGTTCGACTTCTGGAAACAACGGCTGACCGACATGCTGATAGAGACGGTCAGGGAAGATGACGGCATACTGGTCCATTTGGCCACGGAGGAGATGCAGCACTTGTTTGAGTGGTCGCGGGTGGTGCGTTCCGTGCGCGTGATCCAGCCGCAGTTCATGGTCGAGAAGCAAGGCCGGCTGCGCGTGGTCACCGTCTACGCGAAGACCTGCCGTGGCAGCATGACCCGCCACATCATCCGTGAGCGGCTGCAGGATCCCTCATCCCTGACCGGCTTCAGCCACGAAGGGTTCACGTTCAACGACCGTTACGGCGACCCGGACCATCCCCATTTCGTGCTCGAATAGACCATCAGACCGGGCTGAAGAAACCAAGGCAGGCCGGCGGAGAGATACAAAAAAAAGATATGCAAGCACATCTGCCTGCATATCCTTTTGTTTTAGGGCGCTGCGAAGGATCACTTCAGCAGCAGCTTCTTGACCGTTGCGTCGAGGTCGTTGTAGCTCATGGCGCCCGCAGTCATCGTCGGCTGCCCCGACTTGGGGATGAAGAGCATGGTCGGGATCGACTGGATGCCGAACACACCTGCCACCTCCTGCTCCTTGTCTACATCAACCTTGTAGAAGTCGATCTGATCTTTATATTTCTCTGCCAGCTCCTCCATGATCGGCGCAACCATCTTGCACGGGCCGCACCAGGTCGCATAGAAGTCGACGACGGCTGGTCTCTCGCCTCTGAAGACCCACTTGTCAGGGTTGGCTTCATAGTTGACGATCTTCTCTTTGAATTCACTTGTAGTCAGTTCCATAACTTTTCCTTTCTGTTGCTTGATATTGTTTGCTGCTTTTTTGGTCTCGGCAGTCCTGTCCGAGCGTTTATTTTGATTCGGTGAACAGCTGAGGAGCGTACCCGTCAGCAAGGTTCCCATCAGGACTAATAAGAATCTTCTCATCTTCATTGTGTGGGTGTTATAGGTTTATTGTTTGTTTCTCGTCAGCTCATCCTTCGCCTGCGGCTCGCTCAGACCGCTGATCATGCGGTCCAGCACGGGCGCTATCGAATAGAGTTCGTCCTCCTCTAAGCCCTGCGCCTTCAGCAATCCCGACATGCACGATGGAATTTTCCTACCGGCGCGCTCTATCTCTTTCCCCTGCTCCGTCAGACTGACGATGCGCTGGCGGCAGTCTTCGCAGCCGCGGATGCGCTCCACCAAGCCGGCCTTTTCCATGCGCTGGATGAGCGGGGTGACCGTATTGGTCTCTAAAAAGAGCGCTTTCGCGATGTCGTTCACGGGCTGATGGTCCTGCTCCCAGAGCACCATGAGCACCAAATACTGCGTGTAGGTGATGCCCAAAGGGCGGAAGTAAGGCTCATAGGCCTTCGAGATGAGCCTCGAAGCCGTATAGAGTTTGAAGCAGAGCTGGTTCTTCAGTTTCAGTTTTCTACATGTCATAATGTCTCAATTTCTTTGTGATCCACATACCGTTTCCATCATTCCCGCGCTCCTCAACCTTCGTGCGAGATCAGGTAAACAAGTCCCGAGCCCACGGCGAGTATAGCTATATGAAGTACAGTCAACAATTCCATCGCTTCTCCGTTTGATGTCACAAAGATACAAAGAATAATTTAAGTCGCAAGCGACATACTATTTGTTTTAATGATCCTTAACCAATGTCGCGCACGACATATATCTTTTCAACGCCTGTTAACATGCTCCGCCCCTCGAAGACCTTCACGGCGACGGATCAGGCACAAGCATCCGGAGGCAGTAAAGGCACCCAGTCCGACAGTTACGGATGCCCTGCGCGAAGACAGTTTTCTTCTTCAGAAACGACCGTAAGCCACTGACATCAACTACGTTCAAGTCCCTTCCCGACGCCACTTCCCACCTGCCGATTTCAGGAAGGTTGCAGGTGCCTCGCGCAGAGCTATGCTTTGGACGGCCAAGAGCTATCATATGGGGCGCCCAAAGCTATCATATCGACGGCCCAAAGCTATGCTCTGCGCCGGGCATATAATACGTCCATGGCCCACGCATCAAAACCATACCTTTCGCGCCCATCATCTCCGCCCATTCCGGAGCGGTGCTTCCCCCTCCCCTCATCCGCTCATCATCCTTTCCACTCATGCACTCACCAATGCGGACGGGCACAAGGCCCGCACCCTGCATTCCACCAAAGCCCCTCCCGCATCCGCTCATCACCATCATCATCTCACCCCC
>JALFRV010000163.1 GCA_022778905.1 Prevotella sp.
GGCCTTTGTCGTCGACCGGATGGACGTCCGCGACGGCGTGCCGCAGCGTTTCCGCCTCACGGGTGCAGGCTGGGGACACGGCGTAGGCCTCTGCCAGATCGGTGCCGCGGTCATGGGCGAGCAGGGATACGGCTATGATCAGATCCTGCTTCACTACTACCGCGGGGCGGAGATCAGCCGGCTCTATCCTTGACCGCCGTCGTCCGGCATTGGCAGCAGCCCCGTCGGGGCATACCCGTAGCGACCGATGGCGGCCCCCCTGCGCCCATCCTGAAAACTGAAACAGATCACCTGATCCGCCGGGGGCCATCCCCTTTGTTTCCGAAACGCATGCGGATCATCATAAAAAAGAAAATTATCACCGATTGACCATGAATATCCAGACCGACCGGACCACCGTTTCCCATCAGCCGTCCTCACCGTGCGGCAAGCGCTCACCATGGACCTGGGTGCCCTCCCTCTATTTTGCGGAAGGGCTTCCCTATGTTGCCGTGATGACCATTTCGATCATTCTTTACAAGCAGTTGGGGCTCAGCAATGCCGAGATCACGTTCTATACGTCCTGGTTGTATCTGCCCTGGGTCATCAAACCGTTATGGAGCCCGTTCATAGACCTGATCCGGACCAAGCGCTGGTGGATCGTGTCGATGGAGCTGCTCATCGGTGCGGCTTTCGGCGGGGTGGCTTTCACGATCCCCACCTCGTTCTGGCTGCAGGGCTCCCTGTTCTTTTTCTGGGTGATGGCTTTTGCCAGTGCGACCCACGACATTGCCGCCGACGGCTTCTACATGCTCGGTCTCGACCAGCATAACCAGGCCTGGTTTGTCGGCATCCGTTCCACCTTCTACCGCCTCTCCACCATTTTCGGGCAGGGAGTGCTGGTCATGATCGCCGGCAACCTGCAGGTCCTCTATCGCAATTCGATCAGTTTCTCATGGAGTCTGATGTTCTATGGCGTCACCGGACTGTTCATCGCGCTGTGGCTCTGGCACAGTTACGTCCTTCCGCGGCCCCGTCAGGACGCGCCCCGGCATGATGTCACGGCCTCGACGATATGGGTTGAGTTCGTCCACACGATCCGTTCGTTCTTCGATAAGCCGCAGGTTGTGGCCGGCATCCTGTTCATGTTGTTCTACCGGATGCCCGAGGGACTGCTGGCCAAGGTGTCCTCCCTCTTCCTCATAGATGCCGCACACAGTGGCGGATTGGGTCTCTCACCGCAGGAATACGGCTTCGTGCAGGGCACGGTGGGCGTCATCGGACTGACCTTGGGCGGCATTCTCGGCGGCATGGCCGCCGGTAAGGACGGCCTGCAGAAATGGCTTTGGCCGATGGTCTGTGCCATCACGCTCCCCGATGCGGTCTATATCTATCTGAGCTATGCGCTGCCTTCGAGCCTCTGGATCATCAACCTCTGTGTCTTCGTCGAGCAGTTCGGCTACGGATTCGGCTTCACTGCCTACATGTTATACCTGATCTATTACAGCCAGGGCGAATACAAGACGAGCCACTATGCCCTCTGCACGGCCTTCATGGCGCTCTCGATGATGATCCCCGGCCTGTTTGCGGGCGCGCTGCAGGAGGTCATCGGCTATCGCATGTTCTTCATCATCGTGCTCGTGTGCTGTTTCGTCACGTTCTGGGTCACGTGGTTCCTGAAGGTTGACCCTGATTTCGGGAAGAAACATCCGGACGAGGAGGACGAGGAAATATGACATTGCGTGCAGCCTGTCTGCGGGCTGCGCGGCTTGCGGCCTGACCGTCCGGCGGGACGGCAGAGCGGGTGCGTTTTGGCGAAAAGGCGCCCTGTAAGTTAAAATAAGTATAATTTTAAGCATTCTCACTTGTGATATGGAATGTTATTGCTATATTTGCTTACAGAATATAATCTACATAAGCAAAACAAATTTTTAATAACTTGAATCACATGAAAGATTTAATGATGTACATCAACGGCAAGTTCGTTGAAAGCAGATCAGGCAAGTGGATGGACGTTTTGAATCCATCGACAGAGGAAGTGATATCCCGTCAGCCCGAGGGAACCTTGGAAGACGTGGAAGAGGCATTGGATGCAGCGCGTGCCGCGCAGAAGGCTTGGGCCGCCACTCCGGCCATCGAGCGTGCGCAGTATCTGCAGAAGATCGCCGCAGGCATACGCAAGCGCAACGACGAATTTGTCGATATCATCATGCGCGAACAAGGAAAGACGCGCTCGTGGGCCTCGATCGAAGTGGGCGTAACGGCCGACTATTTCGACTATATGGCTACTTTCGCCCGTCAGATTGAAGGCGAAGTGATCCCCAGTGACCGCCGGGGCGAGACGATCATACTGACCAAGCGTCCCATCGGTGTGGTGGCAGGCATCCTGCCATGGAACTTCCCGTTCTTCCTCATCGGGCGCAAGGCAGGCGCAAGCCTGATCGCCGGCTGCACCATTGTGATCAAGCCGTCGTCGCTGACGCCTGAAAACTGCTGCGAATTTGCCAAGGTCGTCGAGGAGGCAGGGCTGCCGGCCGGCGTGATCAACATTGTCACGGGCCGCGGATCAGTGGTCGGAGACGCCCTTGCAGGCAGTCCGAAGATCGACCTCGTGAGCGTTACAGGCAGTGTGAGTGCAGGCCAGAGCATCATGAAGGCGGCCGGTGAGCACATCACGAAGGTCAGCCTCGAGCTCGGCGGGAAAGCCCCCGCGATCGTCTTTCCGGATGCAGACCTCGAGCGATCTGCCGAATGGATCCTGCAGAGTCGTATCGGCAACAACGGCCAGATCTGCAATAACGCGGAGCGGGTCTATGTGCACAAGGATGTCAAGAAGCAGTTCACGGAGCTGCTGTTGAAGAAGTTTGAGGCCGTGAAGGTCGGTGACCCGTGCCTGCATGCCGACGTCGACATGGGTCCGTTGGTCGAGAAGCGGGCACTGGACAGCGTGACGGCCAAGGTGGAGAATGCCGTCCGGCAGGGTGCCAAGGTGCTCTGCGGCGGCCATCGGGTAGGTGACAAAGGCTATTTCTATGCGGCCACCCTGCTCGACAACTGCACTCAGGACATGGACATCGTCCATGAGGAAACGTTCGGGCCGGTCTTGCCGATCGTCGAATTTGACAACATCGACCAGGTGATCGCATGGGCAAACGACGTGGAGTACGGACTTGCCAGTTCCGTATTCACCAAGGACCTTGACACGGCAGCCAAAGTGTGCCGCGAACTGCAGTTCGGCGAGACCTACATCAACCGCGAGCACTTCGAGGCCATGCAGGGTTTCCATGCCGGCGTGAAGAAGAGCGGCATCGGCGGAGCCGACGGCAAGCACGGCGTGGAGGAATATCTCGTGACCCACGTGACTTATTTCGACAGCCACTATGATGACTGATCCGGTCTGCGGATGACAAATGACGGAGGGCGCCCTTGACCGAGGGCGCCCTTCTTGGTGGTCATCAGCGAAGGCGGCCGTGCTCACGGAGCCGCAGGGAAGATGGCCGTCATGTCACGGAAAATGATCAAAAAACGGGTCGGGAGCCATGTGCGTTCTATCGCGAATGAACGGTCCGGATCCGGGAAAATGGTCCTTTGCGAAGGGCAAAGGTGAGCGACAGCCGGCGCGGAGCTATCGTTCGGACCGCCCGGAGCTATCCTCCGGACCGTGCGGAGCTATGCTTCGGGGTGCCCGGAGCAATCCTCCCGCTCATACATACCATGCCTTTTGCCCGTCCATAGATGGCATTCGGGGCGCCCGGAGGATAGCTCCGGGCGCCCCGAACGTATCGTCCGCCGCCCACAGACCGATGGGGTCGGAGGAGCGAAAGGGCATGGCTGGCGTAAGGTTCTGTCAGTCAGCGGGTTGCAAAAATGCGTTCCCTTTGCGCTATTTGACGCCCCGAGCGCTGTCGGTGGCCGGCGGCGCAGTCTCGCGCGACTTGTTGTAAAGAAACTTCAATCTGTTTCCCCCGTAGGCAGAGAGACCGTCAGTCGATGAAGCGGCGTGTGACGGCGCCATAGTCATCGATGCGGCGGTCGCGCAGGAAGGGCCACCAGCGCCGCACCTGTTCGCTGTGATCGAGGTCGATGTCGAGCACGAGGCTCTCCTCCTCGTCATCACTGGCCCGATAGAAGAGTTCGCCTTGCGGTCCCGCAACGAAGCTTGATCCCCAGAAGTTGATGCCCGGCTCCTCCATGCCCACGCGGTTGACGGCGATCACAGGCAGTCCGTTGGCCACGGCGTGACCGCGCATGACGGTCGTCCAGGCCTCCCGTTGGCGCTGCTGTTCGTCAGGCTGGTCGTTGGGGTCGTAGCCGATGGCGGTCGGATAGATGAGCAGCTGGGCTCCCTGCAGGGCCATGAGGCGGGCTGCCTCGGGATACCACTGATCCCAGCACACCATCACCCCCAACCGGCCCACGCTCGTGTCGATGGGGTGGAAGCCGAGGTCGCCCGGCGTGAAGTAGAACTTCTCGTAGAACCCGGGATCATCGGGGATGTGCATCTTGCGGTATTTTCCGGCGATGGATCCGTCGCGCTCGATGACCACGGCCGTGTTGTGGTAGAGGCCCGGTGCCCGTTTCTCGAAGAGCGAGGTGACGATCACGATGCCGAACTGCCGCGCCAGCTCGCCGTAGAAGCCTGTCGACGGTCCGGGAATCGGCTCGGCCAGATCGAAGTTGGCCACGTTCTCCTCCTGGCAGAAGTAGAGCGTGTTGTGCAGTTCCTGCAGCACCACGAGTTGCGCCCCTCGTCCGGCGAGATCGGCAATGCCCTCGGAGAGGCGGCTGAGATTGTCTTTCACGTCAGCTGTGTTGTGCAGCTGAAGCAGTCCTATTCTGATTTCGTTCATGTCGTTGTATCTTTTTCAGTTGTCTGTCTGTCATTTTTCGGCCGCCGGAAGGTTTGCGGCGCTCGGTTCGTTGTCCATGCTTCCGTCAGGCGTTGCGGCCGAGCGTGAGCGCTCCTTCGGGATACTGCATCGTCAGGCAGTGCAGTGAGCCGTGCTGACGGATCACGGTCCGCGCATCGATCCCGATGACCAATCGGCCGGGGAAAGCCTGCTGGATCAGTCCGGCAGCGACGGCATCCTTCTCCGGTTGGGCATAGGTGGGGCAGAGGACCGCCCCGTTGAGGATGACGAAGTTGGCATAGGTGGCCGGCAGCCGCTCCTCGCCGTCTGGCGTCCGGTCGCAGATGGCGTCGGGCATGGGCAGCTTCAGCAGTCGGTAAGGGCGTCCGTCGAGGGTGCGGAGCGACTGGAGCTGTCGCTCCAAAGCCCTGAAGTCGGCATGCTGCGGATCGTCCCTGTCGTCGCAACCCACATAGAGCAGCGTGTCGTCGGGTGCCGGACGGACGATGGTGTCGATGTGTCCGTCGGTGTCATCGCCGATGAGCTGTCCGTGGTCGAGCCACACGATGCGGCGCGCATGGAGCGTTTCGAGGAGCCGGCGTTCGATCTCCGCCTGCGTCATCGGCTGGTTGCGGTGAGGGGCGAGCAGGCAGGTCGAGGTGGTGAAGACGGTGCCCGCGCCGTCACTTTCTATCGCGCCGCCTTCGAGCACGAAGTCTCCGTGATCCTCGAGGATGCCCCGGAAGGCTCCCGCCGCATGGAGCTGCCGGGAGATCAGGTTGTCCTTGTCGGCCGGAAACTT
>JALFRV010000189.1 GCA_022778905.1 Prevotella sp.
TCCGAGCAGCGGATTGGGCCGGCCGGCAGTCCGTCCCTTCATTCCCATGTAGCTGATCATGGGGTAGAAGAGGATCTGAAAGTCGGGTCGCGTGTCAGGGGTGTAGTGGGTGGCAAGCGTGGAGGCCAAGTGCCCGCCGGCCGAGGCGCCCATGATGCCGATCGTGGTCACGCCCCATTCGGAGGCATGAGCCTTCATGATGCGCATGGCTTGCATGGCATCGTCGAGCGGCACGGCCGGATGGCCGTTCGGCATGCGGTATTTGAGCACGCCGTAGGTCACGCCCATCTGGGTCATCCATTTGGCCATGTCGTGCCCTTCGTGGTTCATGGCTAAGCGGACATAGCCTCCTCCGGGGCAGGCAATGATCGCCAGGCCGTTCGGATAGAAGCTCTTGTAGACGGTCAAGGTGGGTTCACTGACGTTCGTCACACGGTCACCCGCCACGATCTGCTCAGGTCCGCTGAGCCCGTTTGCCTCGGGCGCACCGTTCGGCCAGAGCTTGAAGACCAGCGAGTCGGCTGCCTCGGCGGCAACCGGACAGAGGAGCAGGAAAGACAGTAGAATAGTTTTTGTTTTCATGATAGTGTTTGTTTATAGTTCTGCTTCGCTTCGATTGAATGTTGTCGTATTCATATCGCCGGTCTGAAGCCCGAGTTTCTGCCATCTCATCCGCTGCCGGCTCGTGCCGTGGGTGAATGATTCGGGCTGGCTGTAGCCCTGCGCCTTCTCCTGGAGATAGTTGTCTCCGATGACCTCGGCACATCGGATCGCTTCTTCGATGTCGCCGTCTTCGAGCGACTGATATTCCTCGTTGTCATAGTGGGCCCATACCCCGGCATAGTAGTCGGCCAGCAGTTCTAACCGCACGCTGACGCGATTGGCCTCGGTCTTGTCCATCTGGCTCATCTGCTGATGGGCTTTGTCGAGTATTCCAAGCAGATGCTCCACGTGGTGCCCTACCTCGTGGGCGATGACATAGGCATAGGCGAAGTCGCCGTCAGCCCCCAATGACCGCTTCATCGTGGTGAAGAAGCTGAGGTCAATGTATAGTTTCTGGTCGCCGGAACAATAGAACGGACCCACGGCCGACGTGGCATTGCCGCACGCGCTGTTCACGCTGCCGGTGAAAAGGACAAGCGTCGGCGGCGTGTATTTGCGCCCCATCTGCTGGAAGACCTTCGTCCAGACGTCTTCGGTTCCGGCTAATATCTGACGTGAAAACTTGGCCAACTCCTGCTCTTCGGCTGTAAACTCACGCTGACCGGTGGTCTGCTCTTCCTGCACGCCACCCATGGCGCCCTGCTGGACGACGTTGTTGACCACGTCGCCGATGTTTCCTCCTGACATGAGGGTGATGATGGCAATGAGGATGATGCCCCCGATGCCTCCGATTCCAGCCTTCGCACCGGTACTCATTCCACGCCGGTCCTCTACGTTGTTGCTCTCTCTGCGCCCACTTAATCTCATGATGGTTGTCTTTTAAGATGTCTTGTTAATGAATGGGACAAATTTAATCATTTTATTTGAAAAGAGTTGCCGTTTTCAAAGAAAAAGATTATATTTGCGAAAAAGGAACAGCAAATCCGGAGAGGAGGCTGCACCGGTAGGTCGAACAAAAGAATCGGATGAGGCTATGAACAAGAATGAGAAATTTGTGATCACGATCAATCGCCAGTTCGGAACGGGCGGTCATGAGATCGGAGCGAGCCTCGCAGGCAGGCTGAACGTGAAGTTGATAGACAAGCAGATACTGAGAGCGGTGGCCGAGCGGTTCAATCTCACGGAGCGGGAGGCAGAGGATCTGGAAGACAGACGGCCCTTCTGGTGGGAAGACTTCAGCTGGTTCTACCAGCATTTCCTCAGCCATAGCGAGTATGCTCCTGCGGCCCGCGACATCACTTCGCGCCAGCTGTTCTTCGCGCAGGCCACGGCCATGCGCCGGATAGCGGCCGAAGAGAGCTGCGTCATCATCGGCCGGTGTGGCTTTGACGTGTTCAAAGACCATCCCAACAAGCTCCGGATCTTTCTCCATTCGCCCTTGGAGCGCCGTCTGAAGCGCATCATGGACAAGTACGGAGTGAATGAGGAGAAGGCCCGCATCATGATCGAGGACAACGATTACACCCGTGAGCTCTATACGAAGAGCTTCACCGGCAGGGACTGGTATGACGCGCGCAACTACGATCTGGCGCTGGATCTCTCGCGGTTTGGCGTCAATGGAGCCGTCGATTTTCTGATGGGTCTGATGGATGGATGAACTGCCGTCGGCGGATCGCTTGTCCCCGACTTCCATGCAAAAGTCCGGAAGCGTTTTTAACCCTCACTTGCAGCGGTTACGAACGACCGTCCGTTTCATGTCATTTTTTTACGCTCAGATTTTGGGAGATCATCAATTTTTTGTACTTTTGCATCGTTTTTGAGTATTAGATAAATATCTATATATGAATATTTCTTATAAATGGCTGAAAGAATACGTTGATTTCGATCTCACCCCACAGCAAACAGCGGAAGCGTTGACATCCACGGGGCTTGAAGTCGGATCCGTTGAAGAGGTGCAGGCTGTCAGGGGAGGCCTGAAAGGACTTTATGTCGGACAGGTGCTGACCTGCGAAATGCACCCCAATTCTGATCACCTGCATGTGACGACAGTAGACTTGGGCAAGGACGAGCCGCAGCAGATCGTGTGCGGAGCGCCCAATGTCGCAGCCGGCCAGAAAGTCATCGTGGCCGACCTCGGCTGTGTGCTCTATGACGGAGACCAGGAATTCACGATCAAGAAATCAAAGCTCCGGGGCGTCGACTCCTATGGCATGATCTGCGCGGAAGACGAGATCGGCATCGGTACGGATCACGCGGGGATCATCGTCCTGCCGGACGACGCAGTGGTCGGTACACCTGCTGCAGCCTATTATCATTTGGAGAGCGACTGGGTCATCGAGATAGACATCACTGCCAACAGGGCAGATGCGCTGTCTCATTATGGCGTGGCGCGCGACCTGTACGCGTGGCTGGTGCAGAATGGTCATCCGACTAAGCTCCACAGGCCAGACTGCAGCGAGTTCCATGTGGATGACGAGTCGTTGCCCATAGAAGTAGAAATAGAAAACAGAGAAGCCTGCAAGCGCTATGCCTGCGTGAGCCTGAAAGGCTGTGAGGTGAAAGAAAGTCCGCAGTGGCTGAAGGACCGGCTGACCGTCGTCGGGCTAAGGCCGATCAATAACATCGTAGACATCACCAACTATATCATGATGGCTTATGGACAGCCGATGCACTGCTTCGATGCGGACATGGTGACCGGAAGACGGATCGTGGTCCGCACCCAGCCCGAAGGCACCAAGTTTGTCACCTTGGATGGTGAGGAACACATCTTGGGAGAGCACGACCTGAGCATCTGCAACGCAGAGGAGCCGATGTGCATTGCCGGCATCTTCGGCGGAAAAGGATCGGGCACCTATGAGACGACGACAAATGTCGTGCTCGAGAGTGCCTATTTCCATCCGACCTGGATTCGCAAGAGTGCACGCCGCCACGGCCTGAGCACCGATTCGAGCTACCGCTTCGAGCGCGGCATTGACCCGGCAGGGACAGTCTATGCGCTGAAGCAGGCGGCCATCCTTTGCAAGCAGCTCGCCGGCGGAAAAGTGTCGATGCAGATCAAGGATGTCTGTCCGGAGCAGATCAAGGATTTCAGTGTCCGGCTGAACTATGAATACTGTGACCGCCTGATCGGAAAGAAACTGGGCGCGGAGACCATCAAGCGGATCGCCGAAAGCCTCGAAATGAAGGTCAACGGTGAGGATGAGCAGGGACTGGATCTGACCGTCCCGGCTTATCGGGTGGACGTCCAGCGGCCATGCGACGTCGTAGAGGATATCCTGCGGATCTACGGTTACAACAACGTGGAGATCCCCACACAGCTCAAGAGCAGTCTGACCGTACAGGGAGACGAGGATCGGGAGCACAAGTTGCAGAACATCATCGGCGAACAGCTCGTAGGCTGCGGCTTCCGGGAAATCATGAACAACTCGATGACCAAAGTCGCCTACTATGAGAACAAGGCGCTGAACGCCTATCCGTGGGAATCGACAGTCAAGGTCATGAATCCCCTGAGCGCCGACCTCGGCGTGATGCGGCAGACGCTGCTGTTTGGTGGATTGGAGAGCATTGTGCGCAATGTCAATCGCAAAAACGGCAACCTGAAGTTCTTCGAACAGGGAAACTGCTACCACTTCGATGCATCGAAGCGGACCGATGAGAATCCGGTCAAGGGCTATATTCAGGAATCTCATCTTGCCCTTTGGGTCACAGGGAAACGCGTCGAAGGATCATGGGCACATCCGGATGAGGACAGCTCGTTTTATGAACTGAAGGCCTATGTCGGGAATATCCTGCTGCGCGCCGGATTGTCCGAGACCTCCACGGTCATAGAAAAAAGCAACAACAATATCTTCGCCAACGCGCTCTCGATTCGGAACCGTGCCGGTAAGGTGCTTGCAGAATTGGGTACCTTGGCAAACAAAATCCTGAAAGAGGCCGATATCGATCGTCCGGTCTACTATGCCGATCTCAATTGGACGGCGATCATGAAGGTCGTGCGCAAGAACAAGACCGAGTTTCAGGAATTGTCCAAGTTCCCCGCCGTGAGCAGAGACCTGGCCTTGTTGATCGACAATCAGGTTGAGTTTGCACAGATCGTAGAGGTTGCCCGTCAGACAGAAAAGAAGTTGCTGAAGAAAGTGGAACTTTTCGATGTCTATACAGGAAAGAATCTCCCGGCCGGAAAAAAGAGCTATGCGGTCAATTTCATTCTTCAGGATGAAACAAAGACATTGAATGACAAGGCCATAGATGCCATCATGCAGAAACTGATCCATCAACTGACCACGAAACTGAACGCGGAATTAAGATAGAAAAGAAACAAATATAATCATTATCTCCTATGGGAAGAGCATTTGAATATCGTAAAGCTACAAAGCT
>JALFRV010000199.1 GCA_022778905.1 Prevotella sp.
GACCGATGGTCCGCTGACCATCGATTCCGCCCTGCAGGCGCTCGGTGAGCGTATCATGAGCAACAAGCAGGGCAGCATCGTCGCCATAGAGCCCTCGACGGGAAAGATCTTGGCCATGGTGAGCCGCGACAAAGTGAACGACGGCGTCAACAGAGCCATCAGCACCGCCTATTCTCCCGGCTCCACTTTCAAGGCCGCCCAAGCGCTCACGATGCTCTCCGAGGGTGTGCTCGTACCGGAGAAGACCTATCCCTGCCGCAAGGGATTCTACTTTGACAAGATCCGCATAGGCTGTCATCCTCATCCGGCACCGCTCGCTTTGGTGCAGGCCATCGGCCAGTCGTGCAACTCCTACTTTTGTAAGGCGTTTCAAGAGATGATCGACAACCGCGTCAAATACCCCAACAAGTACCGCGCCATCAATCGTTGGCATGCCTACATGTCAAGCATGGGATTAGGGAAACCCTTGGGTGTGGACCTGCCCGGCGAAGCCTCCGGCACCGTGCCCGACTCCGCCTTCCTGCAGCGGACGCACCGGGGGAGCTGGAATGGGACCACCATCATGTGGGTCGGGATGGGCCAGGGAGAAGTGGACACGACGCCCCTGCAGCTCTGCAATCTGGCTGCCGTGATCGCCAACCGTGGATTCTATCTGACGCCCTACATCCATCAGAAGCCTGCGGGCAGGCAGAGCGAGAAACACATGAGTATCGTCAGCCGCGATGCCTTCGACACGGTGATTGCCGGCATGCGTGCCGCCGTAGTCAGCGGAACCTGCGCGAGCATCAACACCAAAGCCTACGAGATCTGCGGAAAGACAGGCACTGCGGAGAACATAGGCGAGGACCACTCAATCTTCATGGGGTTTGCACCCAAGGAACAGCCGCGCATCGCCATCAGCATCTATGTCGAGAACGGCGGTTTCGGAGCCGATCTGGCTGCCCCGATGGCGGCACTCATGATCGAGCAATACCTCACGGGCCACCTCTCCGAGCATGCCGACCAGCGCGCGAGGCATTGGGAGAGGAAGCGCGTGAAGATCACCCCTGTGGAGATCCCCGTCAGTCTGGACGATCTGTAGGCCTTCCGCCAGATCCTCGCGGAACGTCCTTCGGCAAAGGGTTTCCGGCCTCTTCCGAAACCGCATGGCACAGGTGTTTTTCACGTTCCTCATCTGCGTCTCGCGCGGAGCTATCCTCCGGAGCCTCCAAAGGATAGCTTCGGGCGGCCCATATGATAGCTTTGGAGGCTCCGGAGGATAGCTCCGCGGAGACGAAAAAACAGCTGTCGTTTTTCCATATCAAATATTTTTTTGTAGCTTTGCAAAACTAAACCAACCAAATATGCCAGATTCACGTAGTACAAGGTCGGGCAAACGCCAGTCCGTACCCATCGACCCGACCTACGCCCACCTGCAGCCGCAGGCCCCGGACGTAGAGAAACTCATCTTGGGCGCATTGATGATCGACAAGGATGCCTTCTCGATGGTGTCTGAAATCATCCATCCCGAGACCTTCTATGAGCCCCGCAACCAGAAGATATTCCATGCTATCCAGACGCTGAACATGGAAGAACACCCCGTGGATATCGCCACTGTCACCGAGCAATTGAAGACGGAAGGGACGCTCGACGGTGTGGGCGGACCGGCCTATATCGTCGAACTGAGCTCGCACGTGGCATCGTCTGCCCATATCGAATATCACGCCCACATCATCGCCCAGAAGTATCTGGCGCGGCAGCTGATCTCCTTCGCCAGTCAGATAGAGACCAAGGCGTTCGACGACACGATCGATGTGGACGAGCTGATGCAGGAAGCCGAAGGGTCGCTCTTCGAGCTTTCGCAGAAGAACATGCTGCAGGACTACACCCAGATCGACCCGGTCATCAGGCAGGCGGTGGACATCCTGCAAAAGGCCTCGGCCAATACGGGCGGACTGACGGGCGTCGCTTCGGGCTTCACAAAGCTCGACGAGATGACCTCCGGATGGCAGAGGTCCGATCTGGTCATCATCGCCGGGCGCCCTGCCATGGGTAAGACCTCGTTCGCCCTGAGCATTGCCAAGAACATTGCGGTGGACTATCGCGTGCCGATCGCATTCTTCTCGCTCGAAATGAACAACGTGCAGTTAGTCAACCGGCTGATCTCCAACACCTGCGAGATAGCCGGCAACAAGATCCTGAACGGCCAGCTCACGCCCGACGAATGGGAACGCTTGGACAAGAATCTGCGCAAGCTGACAGGTGCACCGGTCTTCATCGACGACACGCCGGGCCTCTCCGTCTTTGAGCTGAGGACCAAGGCGCGCCGCTTAGTGCGTGAAAAAGGCGTGCAGATCATCATGATCGACTACCTCCAGCTGATGAATGCCAACGGCATGAAGTTTAACAGCCGTCAGGAAGAAGTGTCCACCATCTCCCGCTCGCTCAAAGGGCTGGCCAAGGAATTGGATATCCCCATCCTCGCCCTCTCACAGCTCAACCGAACCGTCGAGAACCGTGAGGGCATCGAAGGTAAGCGCCCTCAGCTCTCCGACCTGCGTGAGTCGGGAGCCATCGAGCAGGATGCCGACATGGTGCTCTTTGTGCATCG
>JALFRV010000264.1 GCA_022778905.1 Prevotella sp.
ATTGTCGATGGCATTTGTGGCAATTTCCTTGAGTTGGGCGATGATCTCGCGCTTCTTGTCGAGGTTGGTACGCTCTTCGTTGCGTGTTCCTGCGTTGGCTGCATTGCGTGCCTCGAAGAAGTGGTTGCATGCTGCGAGGAAGTCATTCCATAGCTGGTCGCCGAGCTTCTTGGGCACCATGCCGATGGTCTTCCATTCTTTCTGCAAGGCGATGAACTTGTCTGTGGTCGATTTCCAGTCGGTGCTGTCGGTCAAGGCCTGTGCCTGGGCGACGAGTGCTTTTTTCTTTTCGGCGTTCTCGGCAAAGCGTTCCTTCATCTGCTTGAAGTATTCGGCCTTGCGTGCGAAGAAGTCATCGCATGCGGCACGGAAGCGCTCGAAGATCCGGACGTTCATTTTCTGTGGTGCGAATCCGATCTTTTTCCATTCGGCCTGTATCTCGATGATTTGCTTGGTGTGCTTTTCCCATTCGCTGGCGCCCTTGTTTTCTTCCTTCGCAATGGCTTCGACCTTTTCGCAGAGGGCTGTTTTCTTGTTCAGGTTTTCCTCTTCCTGCGAGCGGAGCTGTTCAAAATGCTGCTGGTGGCGCTTGTTGATGACGGTCGAGGCTGCCTTGAACCGCGCCCAGATTTCTTCGCGCTGCTCTTTCGATACGGGTCCTATCTCACGGTATTGCTGATGCAATTCCTGCAGCTGATGGAAGGCGCTGATGATGTCGGTCTCATCTGCGAGGCGCTCTGCGGCCTCACACAGCTTCACCTTGAGCTCCATGTTCTTCTTGAAGTCGTATTCTCTGGCCTCGCGGTTGAGGTTGAGCAGATCGTAGAACTGTTCGACGTATAGCTGGTAGTTGCGCCATAGCTCGTTTGCCTTTTCGGCCGGAACGGACTTGATTTCCTTCCACTGCTGCTGCAACTCCTTGAATTCGTTGAATGATTTGTTGGCTTCATCGGGCGACGTAGCCATGGTCTTGATCTTGTCTATGATCTCGAGTTTTTTCTGGAGATTGCTTATCTTCTCCTCTTCCTGTTCCTGGAAGAGTTTCGACCGCTTCTCCTTGATGATCTGCATCTCTGCCTTGAAGGTTTCTTCGTCCTCATCCGGGAGGACCTCATACTTCTCGGGGTCTCCTCCGGCATCGAGGAAGTCCTTCTGTTGTGCCTCGCGTTCGGCGATGTGCAGCTTGTAGAATGTGGTCTTCAGATAATCGATCTCGTCCTTATCCGGATTTTCCTCGTCGTGCGCGATTTCCCTGACGCGCTCGAGGATTTCCTTTTTGGTCTTGTAGAATTTGCGTGCCGGCGCTTCCTGTGCAGGTGTCTCTTCGGCTGTTTTTTCCTTTTCGGCTTCCCCGTCCGTTTGCTCCGTCTCGGGCTCGGCAGTTGTATCCACGACTTCCTGCTCCGGTTCCTTCACGGCTTCCGGTGTCTCTACTGTTGGCTCTTCTGCGTTGAGGTTTTCCACTTCAGCAGCTTTCTCTGCCGGATTCACTACTTCGCGCTGTTCCTGGTCAAGGATGTTTTCTTGAGAGTCCATCATTCCACTGTATTAAGTTTATGATTCGATGTTCCACATGATGTGTATTATCTGCAAACTTAATTAAAATTATTGAAATCCCCTAATGATTTCCGGATTTTTTGAAGAAATCGTCTTAAAGGAGTCTTTTTTTCCTCAGAATCCACCATGTGATTCCTGAAACGAACACGGAAATGACGATGGCGATGGCGAAACCGAATCTGCTGTGCTCCATTCCGTTGATGAGGTTCATGCCGAAGAGGCTGGCGACGAGTGTGGAGAACATGAGGATGATGGTGACGGAGGTGAGTGTCCGCATCGTCGTGTTCATGTTGTTGTTGATGATGCTGGAGTATGTGTCCATCGTGGATTCAAGGATATCGGAGTAGATAGCCGTGGTCTCGCGTGCCTGTGTCATCTCGATGTTGACGTCTTCGATAAGGTCCGCGTCGAGTTCGTCGACCTGCAGCTTGAACTTGAGCTTGGCGAGGAGGTTCTCGTTGCCCCGTATGGAGGTGGTGAAGTAGGTGAGTGAGTCCTGCAGGCGGCTCAGTCCGATGAGGCTTTCGTTGTTGACGCCGTGGTCAAGGTTGTGCTTTGCCTTCTCGATGAGGGTGTTGATCTGCTTCAGTCTCTTCAGATACCACACCGCGCTTGAGAGGAACAGGCGGAACGTCATGTCCACATAGTCGGTGAATCCTGATCCTCTCTTCTGGTGAAAGCTGACGAAATCGATCATCATATTGGTCTCATAGAAGCAGACGGTGATCGTGATGTCGCGCTTGTGGATGATTCCGAGGGGCACGGTCGTATAAGGCGTGCGCGACCGAATCTCCTTCACGTAGGGGATGCGCAGGATGACGAGCATCCAACCGTCATCATATTCATAGCGCGCACGCTCGTCCGTGTCGCTGATGTCAGAGAGGAAGTAGTCGGGGATTTTGAATGTGTCCTGCAGTTCCTGCTGGTCTTCATCCGTCGGACAGGTCACTTGTATCCAGCAGTTGGGCTGCCATTCCTTGATAGCCGTCAGGTTCTTTTCTATGTTCCAATAGGTTTTCATGTGCCAATCTCCATCGTTAGATAAGCCGGAGATTAGCCTTGTCGAAAAGACTGACCTCTCAACTTACAAGTTCATCGTTTCCGCGTGATAATCGTCCATTAATTCTCTTGTTTTCGTTAGAATGATGCAAAAGTACGAAAATTATTTGAATCTGCAACCATCTGCATCCTATTTTTATGCAACTATTTCCGTTTTGCCTCTCTGTCCGTGTGCGGCGTGTGTGCGGGAAGGCCTGAAAGGCGATGCTGAAAATAGTGGACGAATGGCCGTCCGTGCATCGCCTGGCGGTCAGCAAAGGCAAAAGGTGAGGCGGATAGGCGAATTTTGGGCCGGATAGATAACGTGTTGATATTCTGCGGGTTCTGTCTTCGGGCCGACGTGGGTGGCCGTCAGCCGTGGCCGGAGCTGTCTTCCGTGCACCCGAAAGGATAGCTCCGGCCGGTCAAGAGGATAGCTCCGGGCTGTCGGGAGGATAGCTTTGGCCGGCATGGAGGATCGTTCCGGCCTGGCGAAAACAGGCTTCCGGGCGGTGCAGAGGTATCTTCCGGGCTGACGAAAGGCCGTCGGCGGGCATGACGGAAGACGGGTGCGTGACCGTGGGAGCTGGTTTTAACACTTGGAAGAGGCGGTCTGCGCGACGTCTTTTTTGATCATTTTTTCGGACAACAGGGCATAAAAAGAAGGTGCGTCCGGATCGTCCGGAGGCACCTTCAGCGGGTTGTCAGCCAGCCGTCGGGCTGGTCTGCGATTGGCTTACTTGACGGGAATCTCTGCCATGGCCTGTGTGAGCAGGCGCCAGAACGGCTCCACGGTAGCGATCTCGCAGCGTTCTGTCGACGTGTGGGGAGAGCGGATCGTCGGGCCGAGGGATACGACGTCGAGGTGAGGATATTTGCCTAAGATGACCGAACATTCGAGGCCGGCATGGTCGACCTGAATGATGGCGTCCTCGCCGTTCTGCTCCTTGTAGACCTTGCGCAGCAGATGGAGGATCTCGCTGTCCGGGTTGGGATCCCAACCGCCATAGCTTCCGCTGAACTCCACCTTCATGCCGGCCATGCTGAAGCAGCTTTCCAACTGGGTGGCCACGTATTCCTTCATGTCCTCGCGTGAGGAGCGGGCTAAGATCTTGATGGCTGCCGAGCCGCTTTCGATGTCGATGATGGCTAAGTTGGATGAGGTCTCGACGACGTCGGGATATGCCGGGATCATGCGGACCACGCCGTTATGGCAGGCGTAGATGGCGTCGACCAGATTGTCCTGGATGTCTGCGGGCACGAGGGCTTCGGGCTTTTCTGCCTTCTCAACGGTGAGGTCTACGCCGCGCTCGATGAGCTTGAACTCGTCTTCGATCAGCGCTTTCTGCTTCGTGACGATCTCTTCCAACCGCTCTACGCAGGCTTCGGGCAGGGCGAGGACCACTTCCGACTTGAACGGGATGGCGTTGCGCATGTTGCCGCCGTGCCAGGTGGCGAGGCGGGCGCCGCACTCAGCGATGGCCTTGCGCACGATGCGCACCATCTCCTTGTTGGCGTTGGCGCGGCCTTCGTTGATCTCCAGGCCCGAGTGACCGCCGCGCAGTCCCTGCAGCGTGATCTTCACGGCCGTCTCCTGATCGTTTTCGGTCTCCTGATAGGTCATGGTTGCGGTGACGTCAACGCCGCCGGCCGAGCCGATGACGAATTTTCCCCATGTCTCGGAGTCGAGGTTCATCAGCACGTCAGCCTTGAGCACGCCCTCCTGGAGGTCGTTGGCGCCGAACATGCCGGTCTCCTCATCGGCCGTGATCAGTCCTTCCACGGCTCCGAGCTTGAGGTCCTTGCTCTCCATGACAGCCATGATGGCAGCCACGCCGAGGCCGTTGTCGGAACCCAAGGTGGTGTGGTTGGCATAGACCCAGCCATCCTCAATGTGGGTCTGGATGGGGTCTGTCTCGAAGTTGTGGTTGCTCTCCGGCGCCTTCTGCGGCACCATGTCCATGTGCGACTGGAGCAATATGGTCTTGCGGTTCTCCATTCCCGGAGAAGCCGGTTTGCGCATGATGATGTTGCCGGCGGGGTCTTTGAAGGCCTCTACGCCAGCTTTTGCGGCGAAGTCGAGCAGGAACTGCTGCACTTTCTCCAAATGTCCGGATGGACGTGGAACTTGTGTCAGGGCATCGAAATTACGCCAGACACACTCGGGGTTCAGATTTTTGATTTCACTCATAGTTAATTTAGTTTGGAGGAGAGTCTTCAGTGGGCGTTCCGTTCGGGCTGGTCCTTCGCGGCCGTCCGCATCGCCTCCCCAAGGTTAATAATAAGATTAGCCGTATCTATTCTTTCATATCGGTCTCTGATTGAAGGTCCGCAGAGGCTGCACCGGCAGGCTTCGCGTGCGTGAAACTCAGCGCGATCCATGCGTAGATGCCCAACAGGACGACCAGTAAGGTCTGCACCGAATGGACGATCAGCACGAAGTTGAGCGCGTCGATCTCTGCTACGCCATAGAGGATGAGCATCGTCTTCACGGCGAAATGCCAGGGGCCCGCGCCGTTGGGCGTAGGGACGATGACGGCGATGCTGCCCACGATGAACGTCACCAAGGCACAGGAGAGGCCTAAGTGGGACGTGGCGTCGAAGCAGAAGAAGGTGAGATAATAGTGGAGAAAATAGCTGCCCCAGACCGCAAGCGTGAAAACGATGAAGAGGGGGACATTCTTCACCTTGCGCAGCGAGGTCACCCCCTGCAGGATGCCGCGCAGTGTGGTCTTCACGCGTTGATAGACCGAGAGCTTTCTCAGCAGCATATAGAGCAGCACCAGCATGGCTGTGGCGCACACGAAGGTGACGATCCAGCCTTCGGTCGTGAAGCCCCGGAGGATGCCGTCGATGCTCGTGCCGGTCTTGTCGAAGAATGTCGTGAAGACCTTAAACTGGAAGAGGAAGGTCAGTCCGGTGATGAGCAGCACCAAGAGCGAGTCTATGGCACGCTCGGTGACCACCGTTCCGAGCGCCTTCGGAAACGAGACGCCGTCATACTTGGACAGGACGCCGCAGCGGGCGAACTCTCCCACGCGCGGGATCAGCAGGCTGACGGCATAGGAAAGGAAGACGGCGTTGATGCTGACCGCGTGACGGGGATGCTCGCCGATGGGGTCGAGCGTCTGCCGCCAGCGCCATCCGCGAAACATCTGCGCTAAGATTCCGAAGGGGAAAGACAGGAGCATCCAGGTCCAGTTCATCTCATGGAGCATCACGGTCTCGATCTGTCGGAAGTCGAAATCGCGATACATCCAATAAAGGATGGCCCCTCCGAGCAGGAGGGAGAGCATCACCTTCAGAATATGTCTGGATATCTTGTTCATATGAAGATGTAGACAAAGATAAGCGAATTCCGCGAAAGCGCAAAATAAATGCCGACTTTTATTCACTCATCGCCCTGATTTGGCTGCGCCGCGGGCATCTCCGGGCGCTCTCGCCGGGCAGCTGCGGCAGAACGGAAGAAGGCATCCGACGCGAAAATATGCCGTCGGCAGATGGCACTTTGATGATATTTGCTTATCTTTGCAAATAAAAGCGGAAATGATGAAAGCAGTAAAACCGAAGAAGAACTTGGGCCAGCACTTCCTCGTCGACTTGTCTATAGCCCGCCGGATCGCCGACACCGTCGATGCCTATCCGGCCATCCCCGTGCTCGAGGTGGGCCCCGGCATGGGCGTGCTGACACAGTATCTCGTGACCAAAGAGCGGGAGGTGAAGGCCGTGGAGATCGATACCGAGTCGGTGCGGTATCTCCATGAACGCTTCCCGGAGCTGCGCGACCGCATCATCAGCGATGACTTCCTGCGCATGGACCTTCATACGGTCTTCGGAGGACAGCCTTTCGTGCTGACCGGAAATTATCCCTACGACATCTCCTCGCAGATTTTCTTCAAGATGGTTGACAACCGCGACCTCATCCCATGCTGCACGGGGATGATCCAGCGGGAAGTGGCGCAGCGCATGGCGTCGGCTCCCGGAAGCAAGTCTTACGGCATCCTCTCGGTCCTGATACAGGCCTGGTATGACGTGGACTATCTCTTCACGGTCGACGAAGGCGTCTTCAACCCGCCGCCGAAAGTGAAGAGTGCCGTGATCAGAATGACGCGCAACGACACCCGGACGTTGGGTTGCGACGAGGCATTGTTCCGTCGCGTGGTCAAGTCAGTGTTCAACCAGCGGCGCAAGATGCTGCGGGTGAGCCTGCGGCAGTTGTTCACCGACTCCGCCTCGCGCACCGGATTCTTCAGTCAGGAGATGCTCACGCGCCGACCGGAGCAGTTGAGCGTCAGCGAGTTTGTCGACCTCACCAACCTCGTCGCAGCCGAAATGGGCCGCTGACCGTGCATCTGCACGCCGCAGTCCGCACGCTTTTCCTTGGCCGGCCGGCACATCCTCTCGCCCCGGAAGGCCTTCCCGCCCGATTCGTCAGGTCGCCTCTCCGATTCCGGCAGCCCCCCTCTGCTGTTTCGTGAGGCCTCTTCTTCCATTTCGGCAGCCGTTTTCCGCCGGTCCCGAGGATGCTTTTTCCCCTCTCCGTTTTGGACAGGCGGAAAGCGCATTTGAAGTCTATAAGAATATAAGGTGAAAAATCCGGAAACGCCACATCGTGTGTGCGCTTCCGGAAGCGGTATCGTCTGGCGGTTCCGAAGCAATCCTTCGGGCGCTCGGGAGCGAAGTTCCGGTCGGGCCGGCAGACCGCTCCGTCAAAGCCGTTTGCTCAATCTCCGTCTATCGGCGGATCAGTTTCCGCGCCACATTGCCCTCCTTGATGATGTAGACACCCTTGGGAAGGTTGTTCAAGCCGGCATTTACGCGTTTCCCGGACATGAGGTAGATCTCGGCCGGACGGTCCGTTTCGGTGGTCTGGATATTGCGTATGCCGCTCGTGGTCGACAGCCACATCTTGCTCAGAGATGAGAGGTCGTAGGTCTTGACCTCGCTTGCGCCGTTGAGCAAGTGCATCTGTCCGCCCGTGAAAGTGATCTTGGTGAAATCGCTGAGCGCGTTTCCTTCGCTTTCGCCGGTCACCTTTGCCACGTTCAGAAACGAGTAGCCCTCGGCCGACATGGTGAGGCCGCACAGCAGGGCGAATGCAAATGAGAGATATCTTTTCATTATCTTCAGGTCTGATTGTTTGTCCGCAAAGATACAAAAAAACAGGAGAATCAGCCGCAGAAAAATCCTATTTTTGTCTTTTTTTGCGTATCTTTGCCCCATGAAGGATCAACAACAGAAGGTTTTGACCTATGCAATGCTCGTCCGGCAGGTAGAGAGTCTCATCGCCGGAGAGCAGGATGAGACGGCCGTCTTGGCCAATGTGGCCGCCGCGCTGCATGATGCGTTCCCCGAAGAGTATTTCTGGGCAGGTTTCTATATCGTCAAGAACGACGAGCTGCTGCTCGGTCCGTTTCAAGGACCGGTGGCCTGTTACCATATCGCAAGAGGCAAGGGCGTCTGCGGAACGGCCTGGGAGCAGCGTGCGGCCATCGTCGTTCCCGATGTCGAACGGTTCCCCGGCCACATCGCCTGCAGCAGTCTTTCACGGTCGGAGATCGTGGTTCCGATCTTTGACAGCCAGGAACGGGTGCGCGGGGTGATTGATATCGACAGTCGGGAGCTGGACACTTTCGACGGCACAGACCGCGAGTATCTCACCCGCATTGCAGCCGTCATAGCCTCGCAAATCTATTCCGGATGAAATATTTTTATTTCAAACTGTTGCATAATTCAGCATTAATCCTTAATTTTGTACATGTGAATTTAATACGGAAAAGATATGTTAGACGTTAAACAGACATTGAAGAGCGCCGAAGAGCGCATGACCAAGGCCACGAACTATCTCGAAGAAGAGCTCGCCCGCATTCGTGCAGGACGTGCAAACGTGGCCATTCTTGACAGCGTAAGGGTGAACGCCTACGGCTCAATGGTGCCTCTGAACCAAGTGGCCAATGTGGCTGTGCCTGACGCCCGCACCATCACCATCCGTCCCTGGGACCGTAAGCAGCTGCGGGACATAGAGAAAGGCATCCTCGACAGTGATGTAGGCATCACCCCCGAGAATAATGGAGAGATGGTATTCCTGCGCTTGCCGCAGCCCACAGAGGAGCGGCGAAAGGAGCTCGTGAAGCAATGCAACAAGATAGGAGAGAAGTCTAAGGTCGAGATAAGAAACACCCGGGCCGAGATAAAGGAACGTCTGAAGAAGGCAATAAAGGACGGACTGTCCGAGGATAACGAGAAAGACGCCGAGGAAGAACTACAGAAACTGCATGACAGATTTGTCAAGGACATCGACGCCCTCTTGGCTACGAAGCAGAAGGAAATCATGACTGTGTAACGAAAAGATAAAGGGCAGAAAAGCAAAAAGATAAATGCAGTCGATCCGGAACGATCTTCCGTGTTCGCAATGTTTATCTTTTTGCTCTTCTGCTTTTTCGCTTTAATGATCCTGTAACCACGCTCTGTTTCAATAA
>JALFRV010000298.1 GCA_022778905.1 Prevotella sp.
TACACGCCGTTTTTACGCCGTTATGCGTTTATATGAACATTTTCAGAAGAAGACCGGCTGAAGTCGCCGCGTAAAGTGAGTAAAGAGAATGCATCATAGAGAAAGACAAAAAAGGGGATGTGCCTATTTTGACACATCCCCCTTCTCCGTTGGCATCAACCGACTGGCGACAAAGCCGGACGGATCTGCCGGGTCCGCTTAACTGCAGACCCAATTGACCACGTAGAGCACGATCGGGATCGTGACGACGGCTATACCGATGAAATCAATATAGACACCGGTCTTGATCATCTTGGTGATGGGGACGTAACCACTGGCATAGACTATCGCGTTGGGCGGTGTCGATACCGGCAACATGAATCCGAGGGAAGCCGAAAGGGCTACTCCGACGGCGACAGGAATTGGGCTGAAGCCTGCCGAAAGGGCTGCGCCGATGGCCAAAGGGCCAATCATGTTGGTCGCTGCCGTATGCGATGTCAGCTCCGAGAGCAACAGGGACATCACGCAGAAGACCGCCACGAGCATGAGCTCTGACGGGTCACCGCCCATCATCATGATGATCTGGTCGCCGATCCACTTCGACAAGCCGGTCGAATACATCATTCCACCCATGGCCAAGCCACCGCCAAAGAGGAGAAGCGTGCCCCACTCGACGCCCGAAACGGCTTCTTTCCACTCGAGAGTCATCTTGTGATGCTTCAGGTCGACAGGCATGAAGAAGAGCAAGAGGGCCCCCACCATGGCGGCAATAGCCTCGGGGAAGATGCGGTTGTATCGGTCGAGCAGGGCGTGCCCGGCCCCTAAGGCGATGCTGAGAATGCCCGGCATCACCCACAGAATGACCGCCACGATGAACGCGAAGAGCGTATTCTTCTGTGCGCGGGTCCATTTTCCCAATTCATGCACCTTCGCATGGATGAAGGTCTCCGCACCTTCGATGTGCTTGATGTCGGCCGGAAACATCCGCACCAGCACGACATAGGCAATGATGAAGTAAGCCACCATGGCGACAAATCCCCATACCATCCACTGGAAGAAGGACACATGGATGCTGGCCATCTCGTTGAGGAAGCCCAGCATGATGATGTTCGGAGGAGTTCCGATCGGGGTCAGCACGCCGCCGATGGAGCATGCGTAGGCAGTCATCAGCATCAGTCCGGTGGCATATTTATAGTTTCCGAGATCGATCTTCTTACCCGATGCAGCCATCATTTCGCGTATAGCCTCAAGCAGACCCAACGCGATGGGGAACATCATGGCAGCTGTAGCCGTATTGCTGATCCAGCCCGAGCAGAGCGCACAGGCCAGACCGATGGCCAGAAATATCCTCCTCGGATTGTCACCCACCCACTTCATCGACATGATCCCATAGGCGATGCGCTTGTCGAGACCGCATACCATCATCGCTTTTGCAATGATGAATCCGCCCATAAACAGGAAGATCAGCGGATTGGCGAAGGCTGCGAAGGCTTCTTTCATCTTGACCACGTCGAGCACAACGCACAGCGTAGGTCCTAAGAGTGACGTCACGGGGATCGGAATAGGTTCCGTGATCCACCAGAGTGCCACAAGCGTCATGATGGCCAGCAGCTTGTGGGCTTCCGGCGACAGATCAGAGATTGGGGTAAACCATACGAGCAGAGCGCAGATTGGACCGCAAATGGCACCGATGATTCTGCGTTTTCGATCAAAAGAAGAATCTTTTCCCGATTCTTCAGGTTCCACATCTGGAGCCTTCATCATTTCTGTGTCGTTCATAAAAATCGTTTTTAAAACTAAGGTCTTTTGTGTTCTCTCTGCGGACAAATATAGAAAAAACTTTTAATACATCTATCGAAAAGTCTAAAAATAATTCATCTGCCTTGTTTTTATTTCAATTTTTGCTTTTCTTCGGACAAAAAAAACGTGGCGCCGCGATGCAATTATTAAGGAATAATATGTATATTTGTGGCATGTAAGAGATATTTTCAGTTTAATCTATTCATCTAAAACCAAGGAGACATTATGAATCAAACGTCAATCATTGTCATTATTCTTGCCATTGTTGTTGCCATTGTCGTCGTCAACTATCTCAACAACCGGAGGAAACATCACAGTCCGGAAAACCTGAAACAGAAGATCGACCAGATCTTCGCAAAAGCCAATAGTGACACGATGAGCAAAAAGCAGTTTCTCCTGCTCCTGAAGAATGCCTACAGCGGCACGCACAAGGAGGCGACCTATCTGCTGGGGCAGGCACGCGAAGCCGGCTTCATCATGGTAGAGGAAAACCAGGTGAGATGGGTGAAATGAATAATCAGACAGTAACGTCAGGGGCTTTCCGGCTGCGGCATATCCCTGTGCCCTGCTTCCGGAAAGTCCCGGCAACCATGGACGTAAGTCGTTTTCAGCTTTTCTGAAAACCGTTTCCCTCCCGCAGGAGCGACAGATCTCCGTGAGCCTCTTATGCCACGCCAGACGCAGGCAGCATGAGACGGTCAGATATGGAACTTGTATTTGCGCGTGGCTTTCTGCGGTTCCATTCCACCCATACTTCCCATCTTCCCCGGACGCGCCACCCCCCTGTACTGTGCCCATCGGTCACGTATCCTGCTGACATAATCCACCGTCTCGTTGCCCCGCATATATCCGTAACGGACAACCGGGTCACGATAATACTGCGGATCCCTAAGCTTGAGAACGAAAGAGGACACATGGGCCCAGCTGTAGGGATTCTGTCCGTACTTCCGAGCCAATGCCATGGCGTCACGGATATGATGGTAGCCGCCGTTATAGCAGGCCAGCACATAGTTGATACGCTCCATCCGATTGGGAATATCGGCAAATCTGGCATCCAATTCCTGTATGTATCGGGCCGCCGCCGCAATGTTCGACTCGGGGTCCCAGATCCTTGACATCGGCAGATTCAGATGGTCCGCCGTCGACGGCATGATCTGCATCAGTCCGCAGGCACCGACCCACGAACGCGCCTGCGGGTCAAACGTCGACTCCTGATAGCATTGAGCGGCCATCAGGCGCCAGTCCCAGCGGGCAAGAGGAGCATATTGCTGGAAGAAGCGGTCATACTTGGAGATGACGCCGCCTGCACGGTTGAGCATCGGAGAATAGACATGGCGGGTGATGCTGCCTGTGGAGAGGAGAAACGACTCCTCCTGTCTGACCTGCGCGATCATCTCCGGCCGGAACCAGTGATTCAGCGTGTCGGCCAACTCTTTGTTCGTCTCCCGCACAGCCCATTGCACTTTCAGCGAGTCCACTCCGGCCCCGCAGTATCTGATGCCCTTGTAGGTCCTCGGCAGTGGGAAGGCGACAATGTCGCCGTCACCATCCTTCAGCCGTTTGACGAGATCTGCCGTGTCCTTACAGACTTCTACCCTCAGCGAGACGCCTATCTGCTGTGCGAACCGCTCGCAGAGCATGAATTGCGTGCCCATTCCGTGGCCGCGGTAATCGTAGTAGGTCTCCGGACCGGACAGAGTCAGCATGATCAGCTCCCCGTTATTGACAATATCATTCAGACTGAAGTCACCGCTGGCCGGCAGACTGTCATCGGCCAGCGTCGTCCCCCACGGCGTGACGATTTTCTCCTTCTGCTGCGAGCAGGCTGAGAAGCAGAAAAGCATCAACGCTGAATATATATACACGATCGACTTCATATACGCTA
>JALFRV010000307.1 GCA_022778905.1 Prevotella sp.
ACCAGCTTCAATGTTGAGACGCGGTACGAGAATGTCAAGGATCGCCAGGGCAACTATAAGCGCGAGTTTGCCGGATATGCCTGTGTCTACCGACTCAAACTTGCCTTCGATTTCGACAGCAAGCACCTTGCGACGGTCATATCTGCCATTACCGGCAGCAAAGCCGATCCCGAACTCAGCATTGCATTCACGGTAAAAAATCCGGCTAAGGTCAGCGAGGAACTGCTGATAAGCGCCGCTCAGAATGCGCGGGCTAAGGCAGAGATTCTTTGCAGGGCATCAGGCGTAGAACTGGGGCAACTCATCTCCATCGACTACAACTGGGGTGAACTGAACATCATTTCCCGAACAAGCTACGAGATGGAAGACTGCCTCATGTCGCCCGCAGCAATGGGTAAATGCTGCGCTCCGGAGATAGAGCCGGATGACATAGATGTCTCCGATTCTGCTGCTTTTGTATGGGAGATAGGCTGACAGCCACAGCGTAAACGACAGCTTTTTTGATTATTTTTTCTGCGCATAGCCATCAAACGCCAATTTTTTGTCCGTTGTAAAGTGAAGGGGTATTTTACGGGGACTCCCGACTGGGATTACGATTTTAGAGAATAGCAAGCAAATCCGGTGAGTACCCACCGGAGAAAAATGCGTTAAGGGAACCCTCCCCTTAACCGCCGTTTTCAGCTTGTTGGGATAATCCCAAGCCCTTTAATTCACGAAGAACGGAGACGGAACGATGGCAAACAGAACGCGGAAAGTGCAGCTCAAGTTCTGGGTCACCGAGGAAGAACGGGCGATCATAGAGCGGAAAATGGAGATGCTGAAAACAAAAAACATGGGGGCATATCTTCGCAAGATGGCGATTGACGGTTACATCATACAGGTGGATTACACTGAGCAGAAGAAACTTGCTGCGGCAGTCAATAAGATCGGAGCGAATATCAATAGCATCTGCCGAAGGATGAACTCTACGGGGCGCTTCTATCAGGACGATGTTGCAGAGCTGAAAGGAAAGCTGGATGAAGTATGGCAGTTACTAAGATCAAAGCAATCCGAGGAACTTTGAACAAGGCTCTTGCGTACATCATGAACCCTGAGAAGACCGACGATAAAATGCTTGTCTCTTCCTACGGATGTGCAGCCGAGACAGCGGCTCAGGAATTTGAATGGACGCGAAAAATTGCCGAGCAGCAAGGGATGAATCCCGTCAAAATTATTGCCCGCCATGTCATCCAGTCCTTTGATGTTGGCGAGGTATCGCCAGAGCTTGCGCATGAGATCGGCAAGCAGTTTGCAGATGAGATCCTTGGCGGGAAATATGAGTATGTGCTGACTACCCACATTGACAAAGGCCATGTTCATAATCATCTGATCTTCAATGCCGTGGACTTTGTGGATCATCATGCCTACAAGAGCTACAAGAAAATCTACTATGATATGCGCGAGGCAAGCGACCAGCTCTGCAAGGAAAACGGTCTCTCGGTCATCCCTCCCTCTCAGGGCAAAGGCATGAGCTACAAGGAGTACACCGAAGCCAAGCGAGGCACGAGTTGGAAGCAAAAGCTCAAGCTGACCATTGACCGAAACATCATCGTGGCAAAGGACTTTGATGAGTTCTTGAAGCTGATGCAGGATGCCGGATATGAAATCAAAACCGGTAAATACATCTCCTTCCGTGCCGAAGGTCAAGAGCGTTTCACACGAGCAAAAACCATCGGAGAAAACTACACCGAAGAGCGCATTAAGGAACGCATTCAGGGACGGAATCCCCGCAAGCGTCAGATGCAGACAGGCAGAAAAGGTGTCTCTCTCATCATTGACATCCAGAACAGTATCAAGGCTCAGGAGAGCAAGGGATATGAACACTGGGCTAAGATCAACAACCTCAAGGAAGCGGCGAAGACACTCAACTATCTGACCGAAAACAATCTCCTGCAATATGCCGATCTTGAGAAAAAGGTTGAGGATATTCACAGTTCCTATGCCCGCACCGGCGAGGACCTGAAACGGATTGAAGCTCGCCTCCGGCAGGTGCAGCCTCTCATCAAAAATATCAGCAACTATCAGCGTCTCAAGCCGGTCTACGATGCCTACATGAAGGCCAAAGACAAGCCAGCATTCAGGGCAAAGCACGAAGCAGAACTCGTCATCTTTGAGGCTGCGAAAAGTACGCTTCTTGCCATGCAGGGTGATCAGAAATTACCGAGCCTGAAAGCATTGCAAGCCGAACAGCAGCGTCTTACAGAGGAACAGCAAGGGCTTTACGATGAGCGGGCAAGGCTCAAAAAAGAGATGAAGCAGATAGATACCATTAAGGCGAATGTGGATATGCTGCTCCGAATTGATGAAGATCAGGAGCAAAGACAGGAGCGTTCTTCTCAGCGCGAGTAAACAAAGCGGGTCTGGCTGTTTTGATGTCAGGCCCGCTTTTATATGTCGGGACTATGGATAAACAACACAGTCCAAGAAATTGGAACTTTTCTGTTAATCCTTGTATTGGTAAATTGAAAAGTTCGACTTTTTCTGCTATAATATAAACTGAGTCCTTATATTAGCTCACAGTTGTGAAAGCGAGAGGTGCTTTTATGAAGATCAGTTATAAAAAATTATGGATGCTTCTTATTCAGAAAGACATCACGAAGGTCAGGCTCAAAAGAGATTTGGGGCTTGCTGCCGGTACGATGAGCAAGCTCAACAAAGGTGAAGATGTAGCTCTTTCTGTCCTGCTGCGCATTTGTGATTATCTGGATTGTGACATCGGAGATATTTGCCAAGCTGTTCGTTGTTAAATGAGAACTTGCTTGTTTGCCATTAAATCTGGAGAACAATTATGAGTACAAAAACAAAAGAACAGATAAGCAAAAAGCAATGTTGCCATTTCTTATTGATATCTTTGAAACGAATACTGGCGTAAAATAATGAAGATTGGAGTGCTGCAACAAGTAGGCTCCAATCTTTACATTTGAGTGGAAAAATTTCTGGAAGTTAAGA
>JALFRV010000033.1 GCA_022778905.1 Prevotella sp.
CCATCGCCGAGGCGACAGCTGCGGACTTTGATTTTGATCAGGTCATGGAAGGAGCACAGTGGTTCCATTGGAGCGGTATCACCCCCGCCATCAGCGATCAGGCTGCAGAGCTGACACGTTTGGCGTGTGAGGCTGCCAAGAGACATGGTGTGACGGTTTCGGTCGATCTGAATTTCCGCAAGAAACTTTGGACTTCAGAAAAGGCCATATCCATCATGCGCCCCTTAATGAAATATGTGGATGTCTGCATTGGTAATGAAGAGGACGCTCAACTTTGCTTGGGATTCAAGCCGGATGCCGATGTTGAAGGCGGCAAGACTGATGCCGAAGGATATTACGGAATCTTCCGTGGCATGATGGAAGAGTTTGGATTCAAGTATGTCGTATCAACGCTTCGTGAATCTTTCAGTGCCACTCACAACGGCTGGAAGGCCCTGATCTATGATGGTAAGGAGTTCTATCAGAGCAAGCATTATGATATAGACCCGATCATTGACCGTGTCGGCGGAGGCGATTCTTTCTCAGGCGGCTTGATCCATGGTCTGCTGACGAAAGTCAATCAGGCTGAAGCTTTAGAATTCGCAGTAGCAGCTTCTGCGCTCAAGCATACCATTCCGGGCGACTTCAACCTTGTTTCTGAAGATGAAGTCAACAGCCTGGCCGGTGGCAATGCCAATGGTCGCGTTCAGCGCTAAGCATCGTTACCGTTTGGTAAAAAGTCAGAATTAAACTATAAGGATATATATGGCAAGATTTAATAAGATTCAAGTGATAGAGGCTATGAGGAATACCGGAATGGTTCCGGTTTTCTTCAACAGCGACGTCGAGATTTGCAAGCAGGTCATCAAGGCTTGTTACGAGGGCGGCGTTCGCGTTTTCGAGTTTACCAACCGTGGCGATTTTGCCCATGAGATCTTCGGCGATCTCGTGAAGTGGGCTGCCAAGGAGTGTCCTGACATGATTCTTGGTGCAGGCACGGTCATTGATGCTCCGTCTGCTACTTTATTTATTCAGTTGGGCGCCAACTTCATTGTCGGCCCTAACTTTGTCCCTGAAATTGCTCCGATATGCAACCGTCGACTGGTGCCTTACTGCCCGGGATGCGGCTCGGTGACCGAAGTGAGCAACGCAAATGCATTGGGTTGTGATGTCACCAAAGTGTTCCCGGCAGGCAATGTGGGTGGTCCGTCGTTTGTAAAGAATATCTTAGGTCCGTTGCGTTGGGCCAACATCATGGTGACCGGAGCCGTTTCGCCAGATAGAGAGAACCTGACGGAATGGATCAAGTCAGGCGTTCTTTGTGTGGGAATGGGCTCCAAATTGTTCCCCAAGGATGTTATTGCCACCGGCAAGTGGCAGGCTATTACCGACAAATGTATTGAATCTCTTGGCTATATCAAGGAGGCACGTTCCTAAATATGATCCATCCAAGAGCGTCATCATCTCCTTGGTGATGACGCTCTTTTTATTCTCAGCTTGTTCATACTCCAATCACGAGGAGGTCGATGAGCTGAACTCAAGATCCTATTATTTTCATTACAAGAATCTTGATTCAACACAGATCATCGCCGAAAGAGCGCTCCGGCTTTCGGAAGATTATGATGCAGGGGCGGCCGAAGCATTGAACAATCTGGCCTTTGTCAGCATCGCGCGGATGGATTATGGTCATGCGTTCAAATTGCTCAAGAGCGTCGAGGCAACTACAGACAACCAGATCGAGCTCCTCGTGGCTGACATTCAGTACATGCGTTTATGCCAACGGCGCTCGAAGAACAAGGATTTCTATGATTACCGCGAACGCGCCGTGCGGCGCATACGCCGCATCAACGAGGAGGCAAGACTGCTGACGGCCCATCAGCGCAAGCGGGTTATCTATGCCAAGAGCGAATTCAATATCATCGTCTCTGCCTATTTCTATTATGTTGGATTGAAAGGCCAGTCAATCCAGGCTATCGAAGACATCGACCTCAACGGAGAGATCCAGCAGGATACAGCCCAGGTGCTCAGTCTCTTTTATAATATCGGGGCGGGTGGAATCATCACTTCAGGCGATCCGTACGATATCAGCCAGCAAGAACTTGATTAT
>JALFRV010000034.1 GCA_022778905.1 Prevotella sp.
GTGCCAAGGCCATCGAGTTGACCAATCTGAATGTACAGCACAATTTCCCCGGTGATGACAGACATCAAGCCTTCTGTGAAGATGCGTTCAAGTTTCTCGATGAAACCGATGGAAATTACGATCTAATCGTGCTCGATCCGCCGGCTTTCGCGAAGCATCGGGCAGCCCTGCACAATGCATTGAAAGGTTATATACGGTTGAATGCCAAAGGCTTGGAGCGCATTGCAAAAGGTGGAATCCTGTTCACTTTCAGCTGCTCGCAAGTGGTCACGAAGGACCATTTCCGCAATGCGGTCTTCACGGCTGCGGCTCAAACAGGCCGCAAGGTCCGTATCCTGCACCAGCTTCACCAGCCGGCAGACCATCCGATCAATATCTACCATCCAGAGGGCGAATATCTCAAAGGCCTCGTCCTCTATGTAGAATAAGTGGGAGAAGGAGGGCATGGAGGTGTTGGAAAAGCAGGTAGAAGCGTTCATCCGGCGCAAGCAGTTGCTCTCTGTGGGCAAGAAGTACATCGTGGCCTTGTCCGGCGGAGCTGACAGTGTCTGTCTGCTCCTTGTCCTCCATCATCTTGGGTATGATATTGAAGCAGCCCATTGCAATTTCAAACTGCGTGGGAGTGAGTCTGATCGCGATGAAACTTTCTGCGAAGCGCTGTGTGCCAAGAAGAAGATCCCATTCCATCGGGTTCACTTTGATACCCAATCCTATGCCCGACTTCATCACGTCAGCATCGAGATGGCAGCCCGTCAGTTGCGTTATCAATATTTTGAACAACTCAGGCGAGACATCCATGCCGATGGCATTTGTGTGGCCCATCATCGTGACGACAGCGTTGAAACCATCCTGCAGAACCTGATTAGGGGAACTGGAATCGACGGCCTCGTCGGGATCTCGCCATCCAACGGTTTTCTGTATCGTCCGCTTCTGTGCGTAAGCCGTTCGGAAATAAGGGATTATCTTCAGTCTGTTCAACAAGATTATGTAACCGACAGCACGAACTTATGTGATGACTTTCAGCGCAACAAGATCCGTCTGCGCGTTCTTCCGTTGTTGGAAGAAATCAATCCTTCTGTCAGGAACAATGTCCTGAAGGCTGGATCCTATCTGCAGGAAGTGAAGAAAATTCTTGATGAAAAGCTGCATACGGATCGCGAGGCCTGTGTGATCCGTGCCGATGAAAAGGGCTTCGAACTCTCCATACCGCGCGTCAGCTCCGAGCTGTTGCTGTGGGAGCTGTTGAAAGGCTACGGATTCAATTCCGCCCAAGTTGCGCAGATCTATGCCGGATTGCCTCATGCCACTGGGAAAATGTGGTCTTCTCTAACCTATGAACTGCTCGTGGATCGTGACCGCCTGCTCGTGGAGGCCAAACGGCAGGTGCCATTCCGGCCTGTCAGTATGCCGGAAGAGGGCAATTATGTCATTCCTTCCATTCGCACATTTCATTGTCGCGTGATCGAAAAAAGCCCCGATTTCATCGTGGATAAGAAGCTCGAAGTGGCCTGTTTGGATGCAGATATTGTCCGCTTTCCGCTCTTGTTGCGCCGCGTAGAAGCCGCTGACCGTTTTGTTCCTTATGGTATGCGAGGCAGTAAATTGGTGAGCAATTATCTCACCGACCATAAAATGAACCGGTTTGAGAAACGTGCTCAGCTTGTGATGACGGATGCCACTGGCCGTATCATCTGGCTTGTGGACCAGCGAGTAGACGACCGTTTTAAGGTCACCTCAGACACCCGTCGTATCCTCTTGATTCATTGATAGTTACGAAATGATAGCTTTGGAGGCTCAAGAGCTATGCTTTGGGCGCTCTAAAGCATAGCTCTTGAGCCTCCAAAGGATACATATGCGGAGACCGAAGCTATCATCTCGTCCGAACGGCTTATTTCTCAGAACTCATCGCGGTGAGCTTTCAGGAAATCTTCCGCCCGCCGGAGGTCTTCCGGCGTGTCAATTCCGATCGTCTCAACGTCCGTTTTTCCGACTTTGATCCGATACCCATTCTGCAGCCATCTCAGTTGCTCTAAGCTCTCGGCCATCTCAAGCGGCGATGGCTCAAAGGTTGTGATTTCCTTTAACACATTTGTCTTATAAGCGTAAATACCAATATGTTTCAGATAAGGGAACCACTTCAGCCATTCCGATTCATCCTTCCCACGGACATAAGGAATGGCACTTCGGGAGAAGTAGAGCGCATAGCCCCGGTTGTCCGTCACAATTTTGGGCGAGTTGGGATTCTTCACTGCCTCCATCGAATCAAAGTGCTTGCCTAAGGTGGCAATCTGTGTTTCGGTATCGCCAAAGCATTGACAGAGCGTCTCGATCTGGCTGCGGCGGATGAATGGCTCGTCTCCCTGAATGTTGACAACGACGTCCCAGTCGCCCTCCACCTTGGTCATGGCTTCCGCAATACGGTCGGTGCCACTCCTGTGGGCAGCAGAAGTCATGACTGCTTTTCCGCCGAAGGACAGAACATGATCGTAGATGCGCTCGTCATCCGTGGCCACATAGACCGCCTGAAGCACCTGTGAAGCCTGTTCGTATACACGTTCAATGACACTCTTTCCGTCCAAAACTGCCAGCGGTTTGCCCGGAAAGCGGGTTGATGCAAACCTTGCTGGGATGATGCCTATAAATCTCATGATGCAGAATATTATTTGTGGCAAAGATACTAATTTTTACTAATACATTTTGTGGTATCACATATTTTTCCTACTTTTGGACGATAAAATCTATCTGCATCACGTCAATTTAAAGTAGAAATCATTCGATTTAACATAGGAAATCCATGAATAAGATATTCGTTTCGTTATTGTTCACCCTCCTCCCGATGACCTTGTGGGCTCAGAAAATTTGGTTGGGGTCCTGCACGATCTATGAAGGCCTCGGGAAAGAGCGCATTGCCGGTCAGTACAAGGGTGAGATGTCGGCCGGAAAGCCGCATGGAAAGGGGAGTGTGCGTTACGACAACGGCAACACTTATGAAGGCGAGTTTGTAAAGGGGAAGCGTCAGGGATATGGCGTCTACACCTTTTCGGACGGTGAAAAATACGAAGGCGAATGGTTTCAGAACCAGCAGCACGGACGGGGAACCTACTACTTTGCCAACAATAATAAATATGTAGGGTTATGGTATGCTGACTATCAGCAGGGCCACGGCATCATGTATTACTACAACGGAGACAAGTACGAAGGCAACTGGTTTCAGGATAAGCGGCAGGGAAAAGGCAAATACACTTTCTCCAACGGCGCTTACTACAACGGCAACTGGAAAGACGACCAAAAGTCGGGCCGTGGCTTTTTCGACTGGGGAGACGGCACTACCTACGACGGTATGTGGGCCAACAACCAACGGTCGGGTCGCGGAACCAACCGCTATGCAGACGGGGATGTCTACATTGGTGACTGGACGGACGACATACAGAACGGCAAAGGAACTTATAAATTTCAGAACGGCGACGTATACGAGGGAGATTACGTGCAGGGAGAGCGCACCGGAACAGGCATCTTCAGATATGCACGGGGTGACAAGTACACGGGCCAGTTTCTCGAAGGCGACAAAAACGGGCAGGGTACATTCATCTGGAACAACGGTGATACCTATACCGGGACGTGGAAAAACGATGTCCAGAACGGTCGTGGAAAATTGACCAAGAAAAACGGTGACATCTTTGAAGGCAACTTTGTCAATGGAAAAGTAGAAGGGCAGGTCACCATCCACTTCGCCGATGGCACGAAGTTCAAGGGTACGTTCAAGCATGGAATGCGCAACGGACCTGCCATTGAAGAGGACAAGGACGGCAAGCGGTTTGAGGGATCCTACGTCGATGACAAGCGCGACGGTCGTTTCGTCGAGAAGGACAGGAACGGACAGATCACCGCTAAAGGCCATTATGAGTCTGGAAAACGGTTTAATGATTAATTAAAAGATATTATGGTAGTAGACACATTGGATCATTTAGAGCAATACGCCGCTCTGAATCCGCTGTTTGAAGAGATGATTCGG
>JALFRV010000084.1 GCA_022778905.1 Prevotella sp.
CTATAATTGATCATGCGGAAAATCATTCATTCGTTCTTGCAGTGTGCAAAGTTACACAAAATCTTTGATATGGCCGACCGGCCGGAACGAAAAACGCCGACAGGCCGGAAAATGAAGCGTCGAGAGGCGGACGACGCAGCATGACGAAAGAAGACCGGCATCCGGATGCGGGACACATCACGGATGCCGGTCTTGCAGTATGGGCAGGCCGATCGCGAAGGATCAGACCAGATATTGCGAAGAGATACTCTCGTTGTTGACCACGCGGCGGATGGTCTCAGCAAACATGTCCGAAACGGACAGCTGCTTGACCTTCGAGCAACGGTCGGTGTAGGGAATGGAATCGGTGAAGACCATTTCCGTCAGGCACGAATCCTGTACGCGATCCGACGCCGGACCGCTCATCACGCAGTGGGAAGCACAGGCCCGGACGCTCAGCGCGCCCGCCTCCTTCATAATGTTGGCCGCTTTGGTGATGGTGCCGGCCGTGTCGACCATGTCATCTACGATGATCACGTTCTTGCCTCTCACGTCACCGATGATCTGCATGCTCTCCACTTCGTTGGCCCGCGCACGCGTCTTGTTGCACAATACCAACGGGCAGCCCAAATACTTGGCATAGGTATTGGCACGCTTCGAGCCGCCTACGTCAGGCGAAGCCACGACCATATCCTTCAGGTGAAGGCTCTGGAGATAGGGCAGAATCACGCCCGAGGCATAGAGATGGTCGACAGGTACGTCAAAGAAACCCTGAATCTGGTCGGCGTGCAGATCCATCGTGATCAGACGGTCGATGCCGGCTACGCCCAGCAGGTCGGCCACCAACTTGGCACCGATGCTCACTCTCGGCTTGTCCTTGCGGTCCTGACGGGCCCAGCCGAAATAGGGAATGACGGCAATGATGTTGCGTGCCGAGGCGCGCTTGGCTGCATCAATCATCAGCAGCAGCTCCATCAGGTTGTCAGAATCGGGAAAAGTGCTCTGGACAAGAAAGACATCCCGTCCCCGGATAGACTCCTCATAGGAGACGGCAAATTCACCGTCTGAGAATCGGGTTACCACCAGATTTCCGAGCGGACAATTCAAACTGGCACAGATCTTTTCTGCAAGGTATCTCGTTTTCGTACCCGAGAACACCAAAAAAGAGTTCTTATCACTCATTTCAAATTCACATTTATATATTATAGAAGTGTATTCCGTTTTAACCGACCGCCTTCCGCAGCCGGTTGAAATGTGCAATCAGTTCCTTGAAGTCGGTCTCATTGTGGATGTCAAAGCAGTTCCACAGATCGCCCCGAATGATGATGCCTCCGAAGCCTAAGTCCTTTGCAAGCCTCACATTGTCGATGCTCATGCCTCCGAGGGCAAACACATGACGGTCGATCAACCCCTGACGGGAAGCCTCTTCGAGCTGGTTCAGCGTGAAGTTGGACTTCTCCTCCTTCAGCTCCTGGCTGTCAAAGAGATTCTTCAAGATCACGTAATTGGACCGCTTCTTCAGGTCTTTCAAGGTCGAAAGATCCGTGCATGTCCGCCCGACACGCCCCTTATATCCCAGCGGGACCTCAGCCGTCGGATCGTCCAAATGGATGCCCGCCAAGCCGTATTCATCCTTCAGATAGAAATGGTCGTGGGCTGTGATCCTGCGATAATATTCATCGGGGAGCAAAGAAAGCAATCGTTCGGCATACAAGGGAGAAGAACCCGGCTTGTACAGATGTAGGTTTTCCATTCCTTCCTCAAACAGTGCGGCAAGTATTTTGTCCTCTTCCACAAAGTATGCGGATTTCGTCATGATCGCTAACTTCATCGGTCTTATCTTGTTTTCAGCTGCAAATGTAGGTATTTTATCTTAAACTTGCAATGATATCCAACATAAAATGTTATCTTTGCAACTTAAACTATGAAAATCGATCTCTACCATGAAACAATTTCGAAGGTCTGTGCTCCGTCGTGAGATTCTCGACTATGTCATGATCGCAGTCGGCATGTTGTCCTACTGTATAGGCTGGACTATCTTCCTGCTGCCCAACAACATCCCGACAGGAGGCGTCGCCGGACTGTCGTCCATTCTCTTCTGGGGGTTCGGGATGCCTGTCCACATCTCTTATTTCCTCATGAATGCAGTCCTGCTGGCTATCGCCCTGAAGGTGCTCGGGCTCAAGTTCTGCGTCAAGACCATCTATGGGGTGGTGCTGCTGACGGTCTTCACCGGTGTCTTCCGTCAGGCCTTCCCCCACCCCGACCTGCTTGCGGAAGAGCCGTTCATGGGGAGCATCATCGGCGCCGTGTTCTGCGGCGTGGGCATCGGTTATGGCCTGTCGTTCAATGGCAGCACCGGTGGGTCGGACATTGTGGCCGCCATCGTCAACAAGTACCGCGACATCTCGCTCGGACGGGTCATCCTCCTCGTCGACATGACGATCGTCACGCTCAGCTATGTGGTACTCCACGATTGGGAACAAGTCATCTACGGCTACGTGGTGCTGATCATCACGTCCTTCGTCCTCGATCAGGTGGTCAACTCGGGGCGCCGCTCCGTGCAGTTCCTGATTATCTCCGACAAGTATGAGGAGATATGCCGCCGCATCACGGAGGACCCACCTCATCGGGGCTGCACGATCCTTGACGCGCACGGCTATTATTCAGGCAACAGCATGAAGGTGTTGATCGTCGTGACCAAACAGCGGGAAGCCGGACTCCTCTATCGCATGATCGACGACATAGACGAGCATGCTTTCGTCACCCAAAGTCAGGTCATGGGCGTCTACGGCAAGGGCTTCGACCGGTTCAAGATCAGGCACAAGGACCACGAATAGCCCTTTAGTCCCGACCATACACAGGCCGAACCATCCCCCCACTCCCCTTCCCGTCCCCCGACAGCCCCCATATACAGTCCCGACTTGTTTCGTCACAATCATCGGGCAGGATGGAGTTGACATGCCGGACGAGGCGGACAAA
>JALFRV010000104.1 GCA_022778905.1 Prevotella sp.
ATGGTTTGAATTGCTAAAGTTCGTTAACCATATTCATTTTTCTTATTATAGTTCATGGTTAATACCGAATCTCGGGAGAATGGGGGACAGGCAGGAGGCTTTTTTTAGATATATTAAAGGATTGGACACGATTTCCACCCACCGGAAGCGTAAGGTGCAGAGCGGACGGAGGTCAGCCCATGACGAGCAACAGGAGGAGCATGTCGGTGCCGTCGGGTGTCAACTGCGAGCGCAGTTGGGCGATGGCGCGCTTGCGATGCGTGCGGACCGTCTCCACAGAGAGCTGCAGCGCCTCGGCGATATCCTTCGCGTGCTTGCCTTTGAGGGCCATCAGAAGCACTTCGCGCTGACGGTCAGGCAGCGCCTCAATGCGCTCGAGCAGCGCCTGAAGCAATGTTTCGTAGGCCATCGCGTCCTCCTTTTCCAGTGCCTCCAAGTCGGAGAAGTCCTGCCCATAGGGATCCTTTCCCGTGATCTCCGCATGATGGCGGGCGATATACTTCAATGCGTTGTTACGCACACCGTTGTACAGATAAGCTTTCAGAACGAGTTCGTTGGGAAACTCCACTTTGTGTTCCCAAAGATAGGAGAACACTTCCTGCACGACGTCGCGTGCCACCTCCTCGTTGTGGAGAATGCGAAAAGCATAGACAACCAATATCCGGAAAAACGCCTGATAAATCCGGTGGAAAGTCTCCACATCCCATCTGATCGGCTGATCGGCCGTATTTTCCCTTTTCTCCATCTCTCTTCACATTTGCCTGCAAATATAAATAAAAAAGGTGGAACGGCAAACAGAATCCGCGATGGAAGTCAAATGAAAGATCCGGAAGCGGCCCTCCGGATCCCCATCTGCACCGCCCGCACGGAGCGGAATCTGTCAACCAACCGTTCGGACAAATGTCATGAACCGCAAACGATGCCCATTCCACAGCCGCTGATGAACAAAATGATGATCGCATAAACAATCAATGTCATTGGCGAATGGCAAACGGCGACTGGGCATTCGGTCCATTGCGGACGGGCACACGGCATGTGCGGAATGCGGGAAAATATACGGAAGTCTGTGGAAATTAATCTTATTTAACACTCGTGTCGTGCAAGGTTTTCAGGTGGAGGCGGTTTATAGGGCAGTTGGGTGACCGATATCCAACCTTCATGAAGAACCTTTTAATAAACAATTAATAATGAATAAAATGAAAACAATTACATTCAAGACATTGCTTTTCTGCTGCTTTGCAGCACTGTTTTTCGCTTCCTGCAACAACGACGATGACACCTCGCTGACCCCCGAGCAGCGTCAGGCTGCTTTCCAGATGGTCAAAGGGCAGCACGAAGGGGACATGATGTACAACGACCTGACCTCCACCGATCCGAAAGATCAGGTGGACACGCTCCGGATGTCATGGAACATCATGACCGACAGCACGATGGTCATCTATCAATTCCCCGTAAGCCTCATCGCCGAAAGCATCACCGATGACGCCCTGAAGGCTGCCATCGCTAAGGTGGAGCCACGCGATCTGCAGTGCAGAACCTTCTTCTTCAATCTCGATCCGGTTGCTTTCTATATCAGTCCGATCACCCTCGAGTATAACCTTAACTATGGTGAGGCAGACCATAAGGTGCAGGTTGTCTTCTACGTAAACCATCCCGTCTCGCAGGGCAGCTATAGGACGAGCACGAAATTCATGTCGATGCAGATCGTCGTGGCTGCCATCTATATCGACGGAAAGCAATCGGAGGTGCTGAAAAATATGGTACCTTTTGTTTTCGCAACTGACAAGAAATAGTTTCAGGGACGACCTGCGGCTCTTTCGGAGGCCTCCGGCGTGGAGGCCTCTTTTTGTTTCCGGAGCGCCCGCAGCAAAAGGACGGAGCAGGCGGAAGCACCATAGGGCGGGCTCACGGCGGCAAAAAAAATCGTCCGTTTCATGCAAGGTTTTCATCAAAATGCAGTTTAAGGAATAGAACCAAACGACAAACAGTATGAAAAAACGTATTATAATCGGATTATGGAGCATGGCCATTGTGCTCACGGGAGCACTCTCCGCCTGCTCGACAGATGATGACAACTGGGCTCAGAACCCCACGTTGCCGACCGCGATCGTCACGCTGAAGAAGAACTCCGCGGATCATCTCATCCTCCAACTCAATGACAGCGTGCAGCTCTATCCGGTCAACCTGGCCCACTCCCCCTATGGGGACAAGGAGGTGCGTGCATTCGTCAACTATCGCAGACCGACCGACAGCGAACTCAGGAACGGGATTTACGCAGACATGGAGAATGTCTATGTCACATGGGTCGACAGCATCCGGACCAAGGGGATGATACCCCCTATCAAGGAGGAGGACAAAGCCGGGCTTCGCCAAGACCCCGTCGAGATCGTCAACGACTGGACGACGGTGTGTGAAGACGGATATCTCACGCTCCGCTTCCGCACCTATTTCAGCACGGGCATCAGGCATGAACTCAACCTGGCACCCGGTGTAGAGCCCTTCGATGTGGTGCTCTACCATAACGCCAAGGGCGATCTGAACGGTGAAGTGCATGACGGAGTGATCGCCTTCAGGCTCGACAAGCTGCCTGAGACCGACAAGGACACGGTCACGCTGACGCTCCATTGGAACTCGTTCAGCGGCGTGAAGTCGACAAAGTTCACTTATCGGGTACGAAAATAGGACAAATCCCGTTATACAGAGTGGACGCCCCAACAGATCAAGATGAAACTTTTCAGTAACCGGGAGCAGCAATTACTCAGCCTTTTCAGCCACGACACCGATCAAGCCATGGATGCCCTGTATCAGGAGTATGCCGACTACTTGGCCGGTGTCTGTGGCCGTTATGTGCGGGGGGAGGATGCGCTGAAGGACGTACTGCAGGAGTGTTTCATCAAGATCTTCATGCAGATCGGTCAGTTCCACTATCGCGGACAAGGCTCGCTGAAGGCCTGGATGACACGCATCGTGGTCAACGAGTCGATCGACAGCATCCGGAAGGAAGCCGTACAGGCCAAGGTCGTCATCGACAGAGAGCCGCCCGACCTGCCCGACGAGCCGCCTGACACGGACGGACTGACGGCCGACGTCATCGAGCGAATGATCCTCGAGCTGCCACCCGGCTATCGGACGGTGTTCAATCTCTTCGCCATCGAGGGGCGCACACATGAGGAGATCGCCGGCCAGTTGGGCATTAAGCCCGCCACATCGGCATCACAATTCCACCACGCGAAAAAGCTTTTGGCGGCGAAGATCAGAGATTACAAACTTAAACACAGGACGTGAATGAACGAGAAATGGATGAATGACATGCGCGACCGGATGGCTGACCGCAAGCGGGAAGCCCCTGCCGGATTGCTCGGCGACATCAGGAAAGAGATGGATCGCCGTGGTCTCGTCACGCCTGTGCGGCCCCCGGGCCGTGCCGGAACGGTCGGCTTGTGGCCTAAGCGCATTGCTGCGGCAGCCCTTGTGCTGGTGCTTGGCGGTGCCGGATGGTGGTGGCTGCAGACACAGAAGGCCACTGCGCCGACGGTGGGCGACAACTCCGTCCTGCCCCAAGCGATCCTCCGCTCCGGCCAAAGCGCTCCTGCGGCCGATCGGGAGCTGGCCTCCGGACCGGCCAAAGCGCTCCTCCGGACTGGCCGAAGGTATGTTGCGCCGGACCGGCAGTTGGCTGCCGGCTCGGCCACCGTTGACCAGCAGCCTGACCGGACGGCGCCTGTGACCGGCCTGAAGACCGATTCCGCTTTGCCCGAAGTGGCCGAACCGCAGCCTCAGAAGCCTGCCGAGCCGGCTCCGAAGCAGCCCTCCCGTCCGCACGGAACACCCCGCCCGTCGGCCTACAGCGACCGTCCCCAGCGCACGTTGGCCTATTCCCGTCCGTCAAGACCTGCCGCTTTCACGGCCAGCCTGCATTATTCGGGCGTCATGGCAAGCCAAGCGGAGGCCCGACAGGGCATGACCCTCGCCGCCGCAGATCCCATCGGCTACTACGACAAGGCCATGGCGTTCACGGCAGCCAAGCGCAATAAGACTCCCGAAGACAACTTCATCACGAAGTCCGACTACAGTCAGCCGGTCAAGTTCGGCGTCTCTCTCGGCTACAGACTGACCGACCGCTGGAGCGTCCGCACCGGTGTCGATTACAGTTACCTGTCGTCCAACACCGTCACGACTACCGGACAGATCGAGAACAAGACCCATCAGCAGCTCCATTACATAGGCGTTCCGGTGAGCGCAAGCTACACGCTTTGGCGCAAGCGCAATGCCCACGTCTATCTGACCGGTGGCGGAGAGGTCGAGAAACTTGTCAAGGGCAGTTTGCTGAAGTCCAACAACAGCGGCCAGGCAGCCGTCCATTCGGATGTCAAAGAGTCGCGCCCGCAGTTCTCCGTGAATGCTGCGGTGGGAGCGGAATACAGCTTCCTGCGCTGCGTGAGCGTCTATGCCGAGCCCGGGACGAGCTATTACATCGACAATAAGAGTGCTGTTGACAACATCTATAAGGACAAGAAGCTGAACTTCAGTTTCAATGTAGGACTCCGACTGAATATCGGCAAATGAGACGAATGATCCCCCTTCTCTTCGCGTCCGTGCTGTTCGGTCTCGCTGCCTGCGGCCCGCAGCAGCGGATGATCGGCTATCGGGAGGCCCGGCATTATTATTTCTGCGGCGACACCGCATTCACGGGACCGCTCCGGATCACGTCGGAGGACGAGCTGAATGCCTCCTTCGCTCCTGCCGCCGTGATGACCCGAGACGGCGAGCCCACCAAGATCGACTTCGCGAAAGCGTTTGCCGTCGCCCGCATCCTGCCCCGCACGGACCGCCCCACGACCGTTGAGCCGGTGGCATTGCAGCGCACCCGGGGAGGCACTCTGCTTCTTACCTACCGCGTCAGTCGGCGTGAGCCCTCGTCATGGATCATGCATCCGTTCGTCATGCTGTTCGTCAACCGCCGCTATGTCAACCTTCCCTTCGAGGCAGTAGAGGTGACCGACTGACACCGGGCGGCTTTCCGTATCAGGCTGCAGACGGATCTTCCGCGCGGAGGAGCCGTCTGCAGCCTTTCTCGTGCACGATTGTCCGTGCGGCAGAACCTTTCTGCTTCCATTCGTTGGCATTTATTCGGAAAATTCGTATTTTTGCAGTTGAAAATGAAAAGAATCAGCATGGAATCCAATAATAAATCCTGGGGAGAGAAGCGAACAGCCTTTGTCGTCGTCATCGCGTTGGTTGCGATGGCATTAGAGATCACCATCGGACTTTACGCCAACTCCATGGCGCTGTTCGCCGACGGCATTCATCAGGCCACGCATGTGCTGGTCATCGGGCTCAGTTGGGGTGCCTACATCCTCGTGCGCAGGCTTGAGGCGCGCGGAGACCGTGTCTACGACCATGACAAAGTGCTCGGGCTGGCTGCCTATACGAGTGGCGTGCTGCTGTCGGTGTTTGCCCTTTTCATCCTCGGACAGGCCGTCCATCGCTTCACGGAGCCTGAAGTGCAGATCCGATATGTGGAGGCCCTCGTCATCGCAGGCATCGGATTGGTCGTCAGCAGTGTCTGTGCGTCCGTGCTGCACACGTCGCACGGCGAGGGCGACTACAACAGCCGGTCGGCCTATCTGCATGTGCTCTCGGACGTGCTGACCAGCATCGGCGCCATCATCGGGCTGCTCTGCGGCATGATCTGGAACATTGTGTGGTTGGATGCCGTAGTAGCTTTGCTCAGTGCGCTGGTCATCCTCCGCTGGGCCTGGAAGCTTCTATGCGACACAGGGCGGATGTTATCCCGGAAATAAACCATGACATTGAACAGACAAACATTATATATGAAACAAACTAACCTTACTGATCTACTTCTTTCCTGCTTCTTTCTGATCCCGACGAGCATCCATGCGCAACAGCCGCAGCAGGCGGACCGCGTCACCATCCCCGTCACTCCCTCACAGCTCGAGGCGGCCCCGGCCGGCCCGTTCGAGGCCTCCTGGGAATCCTTACGCCGGCATTACCGCGTGCCCGAATGGTTCAAGGATGCCAAATTCGGCATCTTCATCCATTGGGGCGCATACACCGTGCCCGCCCAAGGCAGTGAATGGTATCCGCGTCACATGTACAACGCGATGGCCAAGTCACACCGCGAGCGGTGGGGCGAGCAGCGTGTGTTCGGGTATAAGGACTTCATTCCGCTGTTCAAAGCCGAGAAGTTCGACCCGCAGTCATGGGCCCGCCTCTTCCGGGAGGCCGGCGCCCGCTATGTCATACCTACCGCCGAGCACCACGACGGCTTTGCGATGTATGCCAGTCGGCTCACTCCCTGGAACGCCGCCAACATGGGACCGAAGCGCGACATCATCGGCGAGCTCGGCCGGGCCGTGCGTCATGAGGGGCTCCGATTCGGCATCTCCAACCACCGGGTGGAGAATTGGGACTTCATGTGGCCATCCTTACCGGCCGACTCCACGGATCTCTTCGATCCCCGCAGCGCAGGTCTCTACGGTCCTCCGCAGCGTCCGACGGACCAATCGGGCATGGGGCCGGTGCCCGGAAAGGAGGGACACCACCCGCAGAGCGATGCTTTCCTCAACGAATGGCAGCTGCGCGTGGAGGAGATCATCGACAACTATGCGCCCGATCTGATCTATTTTGACAACGGAGTCAACTACCGTTCGATGGATCCTTGGAAGCTCCGGATCGCGCGCTACTATTATAACAGTGCGCGGAAGTGGGGTCGCGAGGTCTCCATTCAGGCCAAGAGTGAGGCCTACTTGGCCGGTTCGATCCGCGATTATGAACGCGAAAGCCGCGCCCCGAAGCAGCTCCAGACCGGCTACTGGCAAGTGGACGACCCGATAGGGCATAAGTTCGGCTACGTCGAAGGACTGCAGTTGCAGACAGCCGAGGGCATCATCGGCAACTTGGTCGACAACATCAGTCGCAACGGAAACCTCTGCCTGAACATCTCCCCGAAGGCTGACGGCACGATACCTGATGATCAACAGCGCGTGTTACGCACCATCGGACAGTGGCTCAAGACCAACGGCGAGGGCGTTTATCACACCCGCGCCTGGCGCATCAGCGGCGAAGGGCCCCACGAGGAGGGGCATCTCTCGAAGACGGATGTCCGCTTCACCAGCAAGGGAACACGCACCGTCTACGCCTTCGTGAAGCATTGGGACGGCCGACCTTTCATCATCCACGCGCTGAAAGCAGCCGAGATAGAATCCGTCACGGCATTGGACGGAGGGACGAAGGTGAAGTTCGGCCCAGCCGGAGACGGCGTGCTGATCAAGGCGGAGGGACATGTGGGCGAGGGGAAAATGCCCAACGGGCCGGCCACCGCGTTCCGCATCAGGCTCAAGAACGGCAAGCGCGTGCTCTTTATCGGCGACTCCATCACCGACGGTGGATGGGGACGGAGCGGCGGAAGCAGCAAGCCGTCGGGCGAACGCAACCAAACCGACTGGAACCACCTGTACGGCCACAGCTACATGATGCTGTGTGCGGCACGCTATCAGAGCCGTTATCCGGCCGAAGACGTGCAGTTCTTCAACCGCGGCATATCCGGTAACACGCTCGCGCAGATGGCAGACCGGTGGGACGAAGATGCCGTCGACATCTGGCCGGACATCGTGACGGTGCTCATTGGGACCAATGATGTCACGGCCCAACGTTCTGCCCATCCCGACCAGCCGTTTGACACGGCGGCATGGGGACGGCGCTATCGCTCACTCCTCGACCGCATGCGCGCCTCCAATCCGGATGTCCGGTTCGTGCTGTGTACGCCCTTTACCGACGGCAGAGCTACCAATGAGGAAGAGGCTGACGTGACTTCCCGCCGCTCTATGATCAATCAGTGTGCCGCCGAGGTGAAGCGGATCGCCGCCGAATATGATGCGGTCTGCCTGCCGTTCAACGAGCTCTTCGACCGTCTGAAGACACAGGAGCCGCGCCCGAAATATTGGATATGGGACGGCATACACCCCACGCCGGCCGGTCATGAGCGCATGGCGGAGATGTGGCTCAAGGCGTTAGGCCGCTTCTGACGATGGCTTTCTTTTCACCTTATTATATATGATGGCGTAGCAGCGTGCTGTCTGCCCGACGCACATTTTCTGCCTGCGGATGACGCATAAGCGCGCCGCGGGGCGGGTGGTCAGAACGGGAGCTTGAAGCTGATTGACTTTCCGGCGAGGAAGGAGTCGATGGCTCGGTTCATCTTTTGCGCTCCGATGCGGTGGAGCTGTGGGTATTTGTCATAGTCGTTGCCGCCGTATCGCTTCATCGGGAGGTCGACGAGGATGTCGGGGGGACACAGTCGGAGGGCCCGGTGGGCATTGTGGGTGATGGCGATGGAGATGGAACGGTTGATGAGCGTGTAGTAGTTGAAGGTCGGATGGGTGTCCTCCGGAAGTATCTTGAAGATCAGGGAGAGGGCGCGCGATTTCTTCTTCTGCAGTTCCTCAGCGAGTTTCTCCCGCTCGTGGATACCGTCGTAGTCGTGGCCGCTGACATTGACTGCCACGAGCAGGTCATCCTTTCCTCGGTGGACCTTGTCAACTGGGATGGGATCGGTGATGCCGCCGTCGATGAGGATATGGTCGTTGAAGCGGACCGGTTCGAACACGGCGGGCACGGAGATCGAAGCACGTATGGCCCGATAGAGGCTGCCGCGGGTGAAGAGCACCTCGCGTCCGGTGGTCCAGTCGGTGGCCACGGCGCAGTAGGGGATGGGCAAGTCTTCGATGTTCACGTCAGGTGCGAACTGCTTTAAGGCCTCAATGATGCGCTCTCCTTTGACCACATACGACAGTCCGAAGCTGAAGTCGGTGAGTTCCCGCACGCGCTTCCGGTCGATCGAAAGCATCCATTGCTTGAAGTCTTCAAGGTGTCCGGAGGCGTACATGCCTGCAACCAAGGCACCCATAGAGGTGCCGGCGATGGACGTGATGCGGTAGCCGCGGGCCTCGAGGGCCTCGATGGCGCCGATGTGAACCAGTCCGCGCGCCCCGCCGCTTGACAGTGCGAGGGCTACGTTCTTACGGTCTTGTTTGAACAGTTTGATCATGCGTTTTTTCCGTCTTATATTTCTGCCGTCTGCAGAGGATAGTTTTGGGCGGCCGAAAGGATACATATGGGCGGCCGAAAGCATAGCTCTTGACGGCCGAAAGGATAGTTCTGCGCCGGGCGGATCTGATGCCCGGATAGCGGAGCGGGCTGATGTCGGTCAAGTGTATGATTATCAGCGCTTTGTGAGGATCGTCTTCTTCAGGGCAGCGTGATGGGCTTCGTGTCTTCCGCAGACCGTGCGCCGGTCAGTCGGATGGCAGCCTTGACCGCCTGACGGTAGCCTCCGAAGTCGGCCCCGAGCCCCGTCCGCGTCTTCTGCTTGAGGAAAGTGAGCGTCGTGGCCGGGTCGAGCATTCCGCCCGGAAGGCGCGGGGCGGTGAGCCGGTCGGCGTCAATGGTCATGAAGGATGCCGGTTCCGGTTCGCGGTTGGTCCATGTCCGCGAGGGCGGGTCCCATGTGAAGCTGTTGCCGGAGACGGTGCAGCTGTCGGTTCTGCCGTTCATCCAGCCCACGTGGAGCGCTGGGCTGTGCGCTCCGGCGCTGAGGTTTCGCAGCACGATGTGGCCGTAGCCGTTGACGTCCACGTTGCCTGCGGCCGTGGCATCGGTGCGGTTGACCATGTTGTAGTTGTATCGTCCGTTGCCGTAGGAGGTGTTGTCCTCAAACCGGATACCGCCGATGTGGTGGTTGCTGTAGATGCCGTTGCTGGCATTGAAGGCCGCCACACAATGGAGCACCTGATGCATCGGCGCGCTGCCTTGGAGCCGGATGTCACGGGCGGCCATGCCGTATCCGCCGCTCTTGAAGCCGTTGCCGTCGGCGCGGGCCGTGTAGCTGCCGTCGGCACTGACCGAGTATCCGTTGCGGAAGGCGAAGCTGTAGGCGAACGTCGAGGGTGCATGGCAGTTGATAAAGTCGAACCCATCGTCGCTGTTACACCACGCCCGGCAACCGATGAAGAGGTTTCCCAAGTCGGCGGGCGATGCCACATGGCAGCCGAATCCGTCGCTGTTGCCGCCCCGTCCGTGCTCCGAGACCGAGTCGTAGTTGTTGTAGGCGTCGCAGTTGAGGATCAGGTTTCGCCGCGAGTTGCGCATGATGTAGACGCCGATGCCCATTCCGTCGTGTGCCGCAAGATGCTCCAAGGTGCAGTGGACAGCATTGCTCAGCCGGAAGTTCTCGCTCTGTGTGTGTCCCGTCTGGGTCACCTGGATGCCCGTGGTCTCAAAGTTGCGGAAGACAAGATAGGCTCCCGTGATGTAGAAACCGGTGACGCGGCGGTCGCGTGGCTTCACGCGGCTGAAGTCGAACACCGGCCGTCGGCCGTCCTTGTCGCTGATGCCGATCAGCGAGATGGGTCTTGCGGCCGTCCCTCTCATCTTCATATCGAAGACGATGGCATAGGGGCCCTCCTCGCGCGCGATCTCATGCTCGGTCACGGAGTAGGTGCCCGGCTGTATCAGCAGGCAGTCGCCGGCCCGGAGCACGGCCGCCGCGGCGCCCACAGTGGCCCAGGCCGTGCGGGGCGAAAGACCGTCGTTGGTGTCGCTGCCCGTCGGTGAGAGATAGTAGTTGGTGGCCTGTCCGGCGAGGACAGCCAGCATGAAGGTGGTGGAGAGAATCGTTTTTTTCATGTCAGTTTGTTTGGATGGATTGTGGGGTGGGGGGCTTTGCGTCCTGTCAGAGATACGCCATGAGGATGCCCCAGACAGCGATGATGTGGCAAAGGGAGCCGAGCAGGACGAAGAAATGGAACACGGTGTGCATGTATCTGCGCTTGTTGAGGCTGTAGAACACGGCTCCCGTGATGTAGGCGACACCCTCGGCGATGATCCATATCACCGACGAGAGGCTCACGGCATCGATGAGCGGCTTGAACGCGACAAGCACCACCAAGCCCATGGCGACGAATGTCGCCGTCTCAAAGTTGCTGTGATCCTTCAGCTTGCGGAACGCGCTGAACGTGCCGGCGATCGCACAGAGCCAGACGAAGATGAACAATGCCCATCCCCAATAGCCCTGCTGGCGCAGCGCCAAGAGCGTGATGGGGGAGTAGGAACCTGCGATATGCCAGTAGATGGCGGCATGGTCCCACTTGCGCAGCCGTTCCTTCCACACCGAACGGGCGCTCAGTGCATGGTAGACGGTGGACGCCACGTAGGAGCCGAGCATGCCGAAGAGATAGAGAAGGATGGCTGCCGTGGCCCACCCGTTCTCCATGCGGAAGCACCAGACGAGGAAGATCGTGCCGAAAACCGTGCCCATCAGGATGCCGGCTGTATGCGACCAGGCATTCCACAGTTCTTCCTTATGGCTGAAAAACACTTTCATTCAATCCTCTATATTTATCCGCAAATATACGAAAACTTCGCGAGTTGGGCCGTCATCTGTTGCGTTTTTGTTATCTTTGGATAAGAATCGGCCGGAACGGTCATGAAAAATCAACGGATCATTTTGCTTTTTTGTCTCTGCTTCACGACAGATGTTCATGTCAACGATTTATGTGGCCAAGCCTTCTGAGTAAACATGCTGCCGCACATCGCACGCACAGTGCTTGAGTCATAGTGTGAGGGGCGACTGAGCGAATGCGCTGTTTGTCAGGTTGAAACGAATGATCCCCGATTGTCAGACGGACAAATCGGGGATCGAGAATGTAGTGACTAACAATGCTATTTGCCTACTGCTTTCTGCACAGCATCATAGATCTGCTGGCCCCGCAGGCCCTTGGCGAGGATCTTGCCCTGCGGGTCTACCAGCAGGACTTCAGGTATGCCGATGATGGAGTAGTCATTCAGGACGGCGTCGCGGTTGTCGGCCTGGAGCATCAGATGATTCCATGGGGCGCCGTCTTCCTGTATGGCCTTGATCCAACTTGACTTGCGCGTATCGGTGGAAACCCCTAATATCGTGAAGCCATTGGCCCGGAATGCGTTGAACGTTTTCAGCAAGTTGGGCGTCTCCTTGCGGCACCACGAGCAGCCGGAGCTCCAGAAATCAACCAGGACATACTTGCCCCGGAAGTCGTTCAGGCTCATTGGGCGGCCTTGGCGTGACAGCCCTGTGATGTTGGGAGCAATGCTGCCCACGACCGACTTCTTGATCATGTCGATGCGTTTCAGCATGACGGCGTAGTAATCCATCTGCTTCGCCACGGCGTCATACGTGTTTAGCCGCTGGCGGACGGCATTCCACTCGTCCAAGGTGTTGATGGATGCGTGGGCAAACTGGTAGCTGTAGTATAGATACAGGCCGAATGGGGTGCCCGCGTATTGGGCAAGCTGCGTCGTAAGCCATGCCTCCACCTTTTCCGAACCCTCATCATAGTAAGGTCCGGATTCCTCCTTGATCCGCTTCATCTCCAGCGTGTCGTTTCTGCTGCGTGCTGCATAGAACAGCGCATCCAAGGAGTCCAGGATCTGCAGATTGGCCAGTTCCCCCTTCTTTTGCATAAACTTCTTGTAGGTGTTCTGTAGCTCTGACGCCGGAATATCAACGTTCAGTCGGCCTTTCGTCGTTGTGGTGACGGAAGCGGTGTTCTGTCCTGCTGTCAAGAAGAAGTATGTTCCCGATTCCGGTGTCATGGAAGTCCCTGGCTGGGAAACGGGCGCAAGCATATACAAACGGGTTTTCAGCGTGTCGTTTTGATAGGTGAAGCGTCCGTCTTTTACGGGAATGGAGTCTATCAAAGTGACATAATTGTAGAACTCATCATACACGCTGTAGAGGTACAGCTGTTTGGCGCCGTTTCCGGAATAGGTTCCTGAGAACGATATTCCTGCAGCATGAGAGGCTTGGAATGTTGCTAAGAGAGGCACAGAGGCCAATATAAACTTTCTGATACTTTTCATCTCTTCATGTGATTATCGTGGATTGTCCTCCATGTTCGGATTGAATCGCAGCACCTTGGCAGGTATCGGGAGCACGTACTTCGGATCGTTGGGGGCAAGGGTGTAATTCTTTCCTTCCACGACGTGCGTGATCGACTTGGCGAAGCGTGTCTCCTTGTTGAGCCGGCGAAGGTCTATGAAGCGGGCGAGGCCATTCATCGTCAGCTCGCGACGGCGCTCGTCGAGAACGAGTTTCAGTGCTTCGTCGTTCGAGGAGGCCGTGAGTGGCACGTTCTGGGCAATGCGGTTGTCGCGCAAAGTGTTGATGAGCGACATCGCTCTGTCCTTTGAACCGAGCCGGGCTTCACACTCTGCTGCGATGAGATACATCTCGGGCGTGGACATGGCGAGGTTTGCCTGGATGTAAGGCATCCACACTTCGTTGGCGAAATCAATGCCGAAGGCGCTCTTGGTGAAGTACAACTGAAGCCGTTTGTCATTGGGCGTGAAGAGCTGCATCAGTTCGTCGGATCCACATACGGCTAGGCTCAGCCCAAAGACATAAGGTGCGAAGCGGACGAAGATGTTCTCCGGGTTGTCCGCACCGCTGGGGACGTCGATGCGCCCGATTGCTTTCATCGGGTTGGGATCGGCATAATCGTTGAGGTTGATCAGCGCCTTGTTGACCTCCAAGGATTGGTTGGCATAGGTGAGTGCCTGCTTATAGTCGCCCATATAGAGATACATGCGTGCGAGCATGCCCAATCCGACCGACTTGGAAGCCCGCATGGCGTTGTGTTTTGGCTTCAGTGGCAGGTCCGGATCAGCCTCCTTGAGGTCGGCCATGATCTGGTTGTAGACCTGTTGGACGGTCGATCGGCTGAGATTCTTCATGCTGATGTCGGCGTGGAGGATGAGGGGAACGCCCGGATCTGTGGCTGCCGTGGCCGGATCATACTGCCTGGCGTAGCAGTTGACGAGGTTCAAGTATTCGAAAGCCCTGCACATCAGCGCCTCCGCACGCAGCGAGCGCTTCTCCTGCGTGGTGGCTTCGGTGGCGTCCATGACCTTGTCTATGAGTACGTTATAATAATAGATGCGGGCGTAGGTGTTTGTCCACATGTTATCTGTTTCCGACTCTCCGTAGACCGTCTTGTCGAAGGTGTAGAGGTTCTTGATGTATTGCTCGGCGGTAAGCATGGACGGAGAAAGCCCGTCGGTAGACACGTCGGCCAGATAGACATCGTCGGTCATATAGTTGGGATATACGTCCGCCGCCTTCTGCAGCTGCGGATGGTTGAGCAAATACTCATAGTCTGCAGCCGTCTCGGGTATGAGTTCGCCCTTGGGCTGTATATCTAAGTAGCTGTCGCAGGAAACGAGTAAGAGGCCTGCAGCGATCAGCGATAGGATTGATTTATTTGTTTTCATTGTCGTATTCTTTAGAAGTTAGCGGAGATACCGATTGTCCAGGTAGCCGGAATGGCCAGTGCCCGGGCTCCCCAACCATAGCCGCTGGTGGTCATGGCCTCTGGATCGTAGCCCTTGTCATTGGCTTTCCATGTGAGCAGATTCTGTGCCTGCACCGTCAAGGCCAGTGCTGACATGCCTAATTTTGAGATCAGCGACTTGTCGAAGCTGTAGGTCAGGGAGAGGTCGCGCAGCTTGATGTAGTCGGCTTTGACCACATGTATGTCGGAGGCATACCACGGATGGAGGTTTCGCTCTATGTTCAGGGTGCGTCCGGCGATGGTCGGCGTGGCATTCGGATTCTTCTCGTCGCCCGGCTGTCGCCACATGTTGAGAATCTTGCGGTTGATATTCGTCGTCGGCGCATCGCTGAGATAGGGGGCCGCTTCGCCACGAAGGACGTGCCCGCCGTAGTAGACCAGCATCATCGAAAGCGTGAAGTTCTTGTAGGTGAACGTGTTTGTCAGCGAGCCATTATACTTGGGTATGCGGGTTCCTGAGTACACTAATTCGTCGATGGAAGTAACCTGTCCCACCGTCTCCGTCTTGTCTTTCGTATAATAGAGTGGTGTTCCCTTATCGGATAATCCTGCATATTGGAAACTGAACACGGAACTCAGCGGATAGCCCTTGGCAGCAGTGCTGCCTTGTGTATAATTGAATACGGTTACGTTAGAATCGTCGACGTTCAGCAACTTGTTCTTGTTGTAGCCGAAATGAAATGTGGTTGCCCATTCAAAATACTTGGTTCTGATGTTCATGCTGTTTAAAGTCAGCTCGAAACCGCGATTGTACATCGAGCCATAATTCAGCATCACCTGGTCGAAGCCGAGTGTAGGGTCGGCGTCACGATTGGCCAATAGGTCCGTGGTATGCTTGTTGTAGAGGTCGATGCTGCCCGATAAGCGGTTGCCTAAGACGGCAAAATCGATCCCGAAATTGGTCGTGGCCGTCTTCTCCCAACGCAATGTCGGATTGGGAGGATTCTTGATTTCTGAGCCAAAATCATTCACCCAGTAGTTGTATTCCGGTGCATAGAGTGTGAGATAAGGCCCCGCATCCTTGGAGACATTGCCTCCTATGCCGTAAGTGAGACGTAGAGTCAAGTTGTCAATCCATGAAAGGTGCTCCTTGATGAAATGCTCCTTGTTCATGTGCCAGCTTGCTCCGAGCGACCAAAGCGGGCGGTATTGGTACTTCGGATCAGTACCGAACAGGTTCGACTGGTCAATTCGGATGCTGCCGGTCAAGTCATATTTGTACCGATAAGAATAAGAGGCATTAGCATAGAAGGCTACAAAGCGATCTTCATTTTCATACAGATCGTTGAAGTCCGTTGCCTTCCAGCTGAACGAACCGCCTAAAGACTCCGTTCCTTCTATCAGATTCAGCGTCAGCGGATCAACAAGTTTGTAGCCAAGGCTATTGTCATCGTAGCCCATATAGTAGCTGGCGGTAGACGTATTCTTGATTTTCCTCCGTTCCGCACCTGCCAATGCGGTCACGTAATGATCGCCTATCTCCCTGCTGAAGTTCAACTGGGCGCGCAGGGTGTATGACTGGGTGTCGCCGCGGGTCTGGTTCAGCTGTCCGCCTTGCGGCACATTGAGCGTATATGCGTCGTTTGCGCTGTCGTATTGTGCGGCATCATTGACCATGCTGCGCACGAAGTAGGAGTTCTTCTCATAGAGTGTTCGGTTCTTCGAGGAAGTGTTTTCCGACTGGAATTTCACATCAAGATCAAGACCGTCCATGATTTTGAAGTTCAGACCTACCTGCACCCGGTAATAGTTACTTGCGTTGTTGTAGCCCTCCTGCTTTCTGTTGGTGATCGGACTGTAGGTCTCATCGTTGAGTCCGGCTGCCCTGAGGCGCTCCAATTCATATGCTGACTTGTAGCGTGGGACATTCAACGGATTGCCGTCCTGATCCCTGAGCATGTAGTAGGACGGGTATTGGGTGTAGAAATTGGAATAACTTCCCATGCCCGTGTCACCGTTGCTGCGGGTGAATGTGCCGGCAACGCCGACGTCAGCCTTCAGCCATGGGAAGAACTTGACATTGTCGCGCAGCGTAAAGCCGTATTGTCTGCTCGACTGGTATTTCAGGTTTCCGTAGTCCCCGATATAGTTGATGGTCATCGCGTAGCGGTTTTTGTCGCCGCCGCCCGTGATGCTTACGTTGTGCTGATGCTCCACGCCGGTGCGCGCATAGAAGTCTTCGAGCTGTGAACGGTTGTCCAATCCGCGGTAGACATTCAGCCCGCTTTCGAGCTCCTGCGATGATATGAGGCCGGCTTTGTTCTTCAACAGCAGTTCCGTAACAGGGTTGATGAAGATCCGCTTGTCCACTTTGTTGTAGTCCTGGGTGTTGAATTTGAAGCCGTATTGCTGCAAGTCGACAAGTTCGGAGGAGTTGATGAGGTTCAGACTGCCCATGTCCGGCTTTGGCGTAAACTTCACCGTGCCGTCGTATCTGACAGTTGTCTTGCTGCTTTCGCTGCCGTCTATGGTACTGATGACGATCACGCCGTTGGCTGCTTTTGCCCCATATATGGAAGCCGCGGCTGCGTCCTTGAGAATCGTGATATTCTTGACGGTCGAGGGATTGATCGACTTCAGGTCGCCCTCGAAGGGCAGACCGTCGACGACGATCAATGGTTGGTGGCCTTTGGCCGAGCTGCTCAGCGTGGCGATACCACGGATAAAAAAGTCTTTTCCTTGCTGCACAAGGCCGGCCGATTGACCCTCCAAGCGCGAGATAATGTCAGGTTGCAGTTTCCCTTTCAGTTTTTCTGGCGTCAGTACATCAAAGGCGCCGGTGGCCCGTTCCTTGGATATGGTCTGGTAACCTGTGACCACTACCTCGCTCAGGGTGTTGTCGCTGTCGAGCGTGAGATTCTGACTGACGTCGGCCTGGCCGCTCTTCAGGGCAACGGCCTGTGGTGTCATGCCGATATAGTTGCATTCAATCTGGCAGGCGGAGACCGGTGCCCGGAGCGTGAAATGGCCGTTGGCGTCAGTCGTGGTCTGGATATTGGTGCCCTTGATGCGTACGGGGGCCCCCGGCAGCGTCTCGCCCTGCACGTCGCGGACATATCCCGAGACGGTGCGGAACCGATTGTCCTGCTCTTTGGAAGTGACGGTGACGATGCCGTCCTTGACAACATACTTGCATCCGAGTTTGCCCATTACGTTGTCGATCACGCGCATGGCGTCCATGTCCTTCACGTCAACGGTGACCGTGGGGAGCTTCTTCACCAGCTCGCTGGAGCACAGGAAGTCGAGCCCGGTCTGCTTTTTCATTGCGTCGAAGAATGTCTTTACGCTGACCTGACGGAGGTTGAGTGTGACCTGTTTGCCTTTTGCAGTCTGTGCAGAGACCACATCCGGAGCCGCCGTCAGCGCCATCGCCGTCATCAGAATGACGGTGAGCAGCCTGAATCTGTTGCTGAAATGTTTCATAAATCTCTCTTTTTGTTATTGTGAATGTTATAGATGGTATTGCTGGTGTTTTTGTCCGGTTATTGTATCACGATGCTTTCCCCTTCGTATTGGATGTCGACGCCCGCCACTTCCGATATGGCTTGCATCGAGTTAGCGATGTCCTTGTATCTGCTGATGACACCTGTGATGCGTCGATTCTTCAATGTGGGATCGGCGAAGGTGACCTTCAGCCCGTACCAACGTGTGAGGACCTCCATGAGCTGATCCAATCTGCAGTCTTCAAACGAGTAGAGGCCCGTGTTCCAAGCGGTGTAGGGGGCCACGTCGACCTTGCAGACGGAGATGCCGTCGGCCATCACTGCCTTTTCTCCAGGATGCAGCATGCGTTCCTGGCCGCCGTTTCTGCTTACGCTGATGCTGCCGTTGACGAGCACCACTTCTGTGGCCCCGCGGGTGTTGATGTTGAATTCGGTGCCGTATTGTTTGACCACTCCGTCGGGCGTTTTCACGTAGAACGGGCGCTTGCTGTCGTGTGCGACGAAGAAATAGGCTTCGCCCACGAGTTCGACCTCGCGGCTGTTGCCGGTGAAATGGAGTGGATAGACGAGGCTGCTGTTATAGTTCAGGTGGACGAGGGTGCCGTCATCCAAGGTCATCCAGAATTCTTTGTCGTGGCGGGTGATGAGCTGCACGTCGGCGTCGGCGTGCAGATCCATGTCCTGGATGATGCTGTCGGAGACCACGTTTGTCGCCTTTTGTCCCCGTACGAGCAGTGTCGCCTCGTTCTTCCCCAACGTCTTCGCCTGCTGGATCACGGCTGCCAGTTTCTCGTCCATGGCGTCGGGTACCGGCCGGACAGGCTGCTGGTAGCGCCGGAGGGCCAATACGGCGATCACGATGATGGCGGCAGCGGCTGCCCAACGACTGCCGACGGCGATCCGCGGGCGCAGGATGTGGCGGTTGCGGAACTGCTTCCAGGCTCTCTCCTCGTCGATGCATCGTGCGGTCCGACATCTTTCGGCCAGTGTCTGATCGGCCTGCAGCTGTTCCCATTGATGCTGGTGGTCTTCGCTCAACTGCAACCACTGCTGCAGTCGGGCGTGCTCCTCGTCTGAGGCTTTGCCGCATAGCACGTTGTGCATCACGGTGTTGATATCTCTTGATGACATGGTACCTATTTTAATAATGTAACCCTTCAATGGCCGTAAGGGGTTACAGGAAATGTGAAAAAAGTGAGATGAGTTGATGAATTCGTTTGTCAGTTGGTGCGTTTTTGCGTTTTTGAATTGTCCAGAGATGTGGCACTGATGCCTCCATGCAGCCAACTTGATCACTCAGAAACTTAGTCAGGAGCTTAAAAACTACCTCTCTCAAAAACGCACAAACTTAAAAACTTATGAACTAAAAAACGCTCCTCACACGATAAAGATGGTGATCAGGCTGAACTGACCGTCGCCGAGCTGCTCCCGCAGGCGCCGTAGGGCCCTGTGCTTCTGTACTTTCACGGTCTCGGCAGAAATCCTCATCGCTTCGGCGATCTCTGCATTCGACATCCCGTCCATGTGCATTTCAAAGACCTCACGCTGTCTCTGCGGCATGCGCTCCACCGTGAGGAGCAGCTGGCGGTACACTTCCTCGATCTCGAGTTGGTCGTTCGGATCCTTCCCGTCGGTCTCCCGGGGTGCGTTCAGGCAGTCGTTGGCATAGCCGTTGACCACCTTCAGATGGCGCAGCCGCTTGATGCAGAGGTTGCGGATGCTGCGGTAGAGATAGGCGCGGAGCTGCACTTCGTTGTCGAAACGTGTGTCGCGCTCCCACATCAGGGCAAAAAGCTCCTGCGCGGTGTCCTCGGCTTCGTTCTCGTCCTGCAGGATCCGCAGGGCATAGATCACCAAAGCCTTATAATAAAGTTTATAAAGCTTGCGGAACGTAGACGCATTCCATCGCCTGAAATCGTCTTCGTTGAGCTTGGTGGGCGGGTGTGACATGGCGTGCAGATTCTCTCTGTGTGCAAAGATAAGTAAAATTGTGGAAACGGCGGATTGATCTTTCCGATTTTTCTCTTTGTCGGTCCGGATGTCCCGTCTGACTGCTTCTCCGATGACTGAAAGTGCCTTTCGGTCACATTTTTATGTTCTTTCTGTCCGTCGGATGCAGATTATTTCGTATATTTGCGCATCAAGTCAAACGTCTGAACTAATTACTAATCCATTTCGTATCACATGCTACCTGTATCCGTTCGTAACCTCCTTGCCATGTGCCTGCTTGCCTCAGGGCTTGTTCCCGCTGTCGGCCAGCGTCAGTTTCCACCCGAATGGAAGACCCTCGAGGGCCGCGAGCCCGTGCCGGAGTGGCTCCGCGACGCCAAGTTCGGCATCTATTGCCACTGGGGTATCTACACGGTGCCGGCCTTTGGGAATGAACAATATATCCACTGGATGTACATGACGCCCGACGAGGGGCCTGGTCTGATGGGCACGCGCGACCGTCAGGAAGCACTCTACGGGTCCCTCAGCACTTTCGGCTACCACGACTTCATCCCCCGCTTCAAGGCCGAACGGTTTGACGCCGATGCCTGGGCCGACCTCTTCCGGCAGAGCGGCGCCCGCTTCGCCGGACTTGTCGGCGAGCATCACGACGGGTTTGCCATGTGGGACTCGAAGGTCACGCCCTGGAACGCGAAGCGCATGGGCCCCCGGCGCGATGTCGTCGGCGAGTTGGGACGCGCCATCCGTGCCCGCGGCATGAAGTTCATCGTCTCGCTGCATCATGAGAACAACTACTACTATGTCCGCATGCGGCCCGGACTGAAGGGCTACGACCGCAAGTATGAACGCTTCTACGGCTCGCTCATGCCGCGCCGGCAGTGGTATCAGATGTGGTACGACAAGACCGCTGAGGTCATCGACCGCTACAGTCCCGACCTCATCTACTTTGACGCCTGGATGGATTCCATCCCCGATGACCTCAAGTTCCGCTTCGCCAAACATTATTTCGACCATGCCCGCCAGACCGGTCAGCAGGTCACGTTCACCTACAAGAACGAGGACTTCCCGCGCTCCGTCGCCATGCTCGACCATGAGATGGCGAGCCCGGACGAGATCGACAGCATCCCTTGGCTGTGCGACTGGACCATCAGCACGGGCTATCACCAGTCGTGGGGTTACGTGAACGGCATGCAGGTAAGGTCGCCTGCCGAGATCATCCGCAAGCTCATCGAGGTCGTGGCCAACAACGGGCAGCTGCTGCTCAATCTCTCACCGATGGCCGACGGCACCTTCCCCCAGAACCAGATCGACTGCATGGCCAACGTGGGCGTGTGGCTCTGGTCCTACGGCGAAGCCATCTACGGCACCCGCCCCTTTGCTGTCTCCCACGAGACCACCCCCGACGGCACCCGCGTCTTCTACACCCGCAAGGGCCGCAACGTCTACGCCATCCTCCTCGACTGGCCCGGCACCGAGCGTCCCCTGCTGCTCCGTGCGCTCAACAAGGCCCGTCTCGGCGGCCGACAGGTCCGTTCGGCCACCCTGCTCAGCGTCAAGCGCCACTACGACAGCCTCTTCTCCCAATCCGACGAAGGCCTCACGGTCACCTTCCGCAAGGGTTCCCGCATGCCGTCAGATGCCGCTTCCGTGGTGCGGATCGAATTGGAATAGGCCCTGTCACGCCGCTTCTGCCGTGCTGCGCCCCGCCTCCGTCACCGCTGTTCTGGCGGTGTCCCGCGACCATGCGATGACACCCTCCGGTGCATAGGATAACTCCCGTCTGCGCAGAGCTATGCTCCGGGCCGTCCAAAGCTATGCTTTCGCCCGCCCGGAGCATAGCTTTGGAGGCCCCGGAGCATAGCTCTGGCAACGCATTGATTATCAAATGGTTGCAAGAGATGTTCCGGATGCGGGGGCCGGAGGGAGTCCGGCGCGGGCCGATCCGGCTGATCCGGTCGGCCGGCAGTGACCGTTTGCCTTGCGCTTTGCGGCCGATAGGCATGGACAAATCTGCCCTTCGTCCGTCCATAGAATGTGCACCCGCCGGAGGAGGGCTCCCCGCAGGGATGGCGAGGGCGACCGACTGCCCTGACAAGATGCAAACAATGACTATAGATAAAGCTGCAAGATGAAAAGACCAATCAGACTTTTGACCGTGGCACTCATGGCCCTCGCCGGTGCCGCAACGGCCATGGGGTCCGTCAGGACGGACCAGTTGATCACCGATGGATGGACGTTCTATCCGGGCTATGACGTGCGCAAGACGCCTGAGACACAGACGGTCAGCGTGCCCCATTCGTGGAATCTGACCGACGTGTTCAGCGGATTGCGCTACGAGCGCAACACCTTCGTCTACGAGCATGCGATCCATCGGGATGCCGCCATGCGCGGGCGCCGTGTCTTCCTCAGGTTCGACGCAGTCAATGCCGTGGCCGACGTGGCCGTCAATCAGCAGACCGTCGGGCGCCACGCGGGTGGTTATACGGCCTTTAGCATGGAGATCACGCAGGCCTTGAACGACGGGCAGAACAAGCTCTCGGTGATGGTGTCCAACGCCTACCGCACGGATGTGGCACCCTTGTCGGGCGACTTCAACATCTACGGCGGCATCACGCGCCCCGTGCATCTGATCACCACCGGGCCCGACTGTATCTCACCGCTCGACCATGCCTCCAGTGGCGTCTACGTGCATCAGGACCGTGTCAGCGCCGAAGCTGCCGACCTGACCGTCGAGACCGTGCTCTCGCTCACCACGGGAACGGCCGGCAAGCAGCTCCGGGTGGCCCTCCTCGACAGCGACGGCACTGTGGCGGCTTCGGCGGAAGGCCCCGTGACGGGCGAAAACATGCGTCAGGCACTCCATATCAGCCATCCCCGCCTCTGGAACGGACGCCAGGATCCCTATCAGTACACCGTCCGCGTGGAGCTCATCAGCGGTGGCGAGGTCGTCGACAGGGTCGAGGAGCAGACCGGACTGCGCTGGTTCAGCGTCGACGCAGACCGAGGCTTCTTCCTCAACGGCCGGCATCTTGACCTCCATGGCGTGTGCCGTCACGAGGAGGGATACCGCACGGGCGGGCTGCTCAACGAGCAGGCGATCGAGGAAGACGGGCAGATCATAGAGGAGATGGGGGCCACGGGCGTGCGCTTCGTACACTATCCCCACTCGCGGCAGGATGTGTGGCAGTATGACAAACGCGGCATCGTGCTCTGGTATGAGCTTAATCTGGCAGGCCCGGGCGGCTATCTGATGCCCGGATATGTGAAGAATGCAGACCTCGAAGCGAACGTCATGCAGAACCTCGAGGAGATGATCAAGCAGAATTACAACTCACCTGCGATCTGCATCTGGAGCCTCTGCAATGAACTTTCGTTCAAATACGACGAGCCCGCAACATTCCTCCGTCGCCTCAATGCGCGTGCCAAGGAGCTGGATCGGCAGCGGCTCACGACCCTCGCCATCTGCTACGATCAGGACAAGTTTCAGCATATCACGGACCTGATCGGATGGAACAAGTATTTCGGATGGTACCTTTCGAAGGGCGGCATCGGTGAATTCATGGATGAGGCAAAGGCCCTCTCGGCGCCGCAGCCGGTCGGTCTGTGCGAGTATGGGGCCGCAGCCAGTCCCTTCAAGCATGCCTTCGGCCGCCGCTCCACCAATCGGCTGCACTATGAGGAAGACCAGACCCGCGTCCACGAAGACAACTGGATCCAGCTCTATAACCGACCGTTCGTCTGGTGTAAGTTCATCTGGCAGTACAACGACAACCCCTCGAGCATCCGCGACGAGGGCGACGCGAAAGGCATGAACGACAAGGGCATCGTCACCTATGACCGCAAGATCCGCAAGGACGCCTATTATTTCTATCAGGCCAACTGGTCGTCCGTGCCCGTGATCCGCATCGCCTCGAGCCGCTATACGGACCGTACGGAGGCCGTGACCGACGTCAAGGTGTTCACCAATCAGCCCTCGGCGACGCTCTATCTCAACGGGAAGCGCGTGGCGAAAGGGCGTCGTGACGAGATCGGCCGCATCGTCTTCAAGGGCGTGAAGCTGCAGGAGGGTGACAACAAAGTGACGGTCCGCGCCGGACGGCTGACCGATTCGTGCACCTGGAACCTCCGTTCCGGAGCTAAGAAAGAGGACAGTCAGGAGCAGCGCCAGGGACTCGACGGAGCCGTATAGCCCCTTTGTCTTCAGACGGAATGAAAATTTCCCCACGCTCAAAACTGACAAACCCATCCCCGAGAACGCATGAACTGAAAACTGAAAGCTTAGAAATTCATAACTCAAAACCATACAACCCGCAAATGAAACGACAAATCTTACTGTTGCTGCTCGTGCTTTCCGCACCGATGGCAGCGACGGCCCAGCGCGTGATAGACGTCACACCGGCCAACTTCACGGCCTCGATGAAAGAACTGAAACGTGCCGCGCGAAGCATGAAACAAGACGTCGTGGCCCGCTTCCACGGTGGGGAATACCGCTTGGAGCAGCCTCTTGTCTTCGATATCAACAGCTCCGGACGGAGCGGACACATGATCCGGCTCGAGGCCGCGCAAGGTGAGCAGCCCGTACTGAGCGGCGGCGTGCGTGTCAAAGGATGGACCCGCGTCCACGGGAACCTCTGGCAAGCCCCGCTGAAGAGCAATGCCAAGCTGCGCTCGCTGTTCGTCAACGGCCGCCGCTGCCGCATGGCAGGATCGCGGAACCTCATCTCCGGACTCGGCGCCTACGGCGAATACCGCATCCAGGGCAACGAACCGTGGGCTTTTGGGGCAGGCACTGCCGCGCGCGGACTGAAGATGCAGAGCGGACAGGAGATGACTGCGTTCCGCAATCCGGAGGATGTTGAACTGGTCCAGAACGTGATCTGGAACGAGAAGATTCTCTGTGTGAAAGACATGCAGAAGTGGGGCGACACCATCGCCGTGGAGCTCCAGCAGCCCTATGGGGCCATCCTGACCAACCTGAAATGGGCCAAGATGAAGTGGGACGGACAGTTCTTCGTGCGCAATGCAATGGAGCTGCTCGACGATCCCGGTGAGTTTTATTTCGACAGAAGCCGTCAGACACTCTACTATATGGCCGACGGAGAGGACATGGAGCAGGCCGACGTGATCGCCCCGATGACTGAAGGGCTCATCCGCATCATCGGCCAGTCGGCCACGAAGCGGGCCGGCAACATCGCCATCAGCGGTCTGACCTTTGCCTATGACGCATGGAATCTGATGGATGTAGCAGGCTCGCGCGGCTTCGGAGGCATACAGACGCTCGGGCTGGCCACCAAATATCTGCCCGACGGAAACTGGCACCCGACGAAGTACAACTCGTGTGACGTGCCCGAAGGGACCATCGAAATCCGCTCCGCAAGCAACGTCCGTCTCGAGCGCAACCGCTTTCTCCACCTCTCGTCGGCAGTGGCTTTGAACATGGACAACGATGCTTCGGACATCGCGGTGACGGGCAATGTCTTCGTCGATCTGCTCGGATGCGCCGTCAGCGTGGGCCATCCGCAGCACTATGAGATCGGTGACGGCGAGGGCAGATTTGCCAAAGGCATCGAAGAGGTGTGCCGTCAGATCCGGATAGACAACAACTATGTGCGCAACGTCTCGATAGATTTCCGGCAGTTGGAAGCAATGAACGGATTCTTCGTCCGCAACGTCAGCTTCCTCCACAACGACATTGCGGGCACGCCGTATGGCGCGATCGCGCTCGGATGGTGGTGGGGAAACGCCCAGATTCCAGAGTCCAAGACCGCCGGAATGA
>JALFRV010000136.1 GCA_022778905.1 Prevotella sp.
GACAGATATTACGCAGCCTGAATATCCCGCACTTGCAGGATATCCGGAGCAATTTTGGCCGGCGCTTAGGACTTCTTGTGCCCCTTTGCCTTTTTGCTTTTTTACCCTCACATGCCCAGTTCAACGTCGAAAGACTGTTGGTCAGCGGGCAGATCGCGCTGCATTATGAGGACTACGTACTGTCCATCCAATACTTCAACCAGGCCATCCTGCTCAAGCCGTACCTATACCAGCCGTGGCAGTTGAGAGGTGTGGCGAAGTTCTATCTCGACGACTTCACCGGTTCGGAAGCCGATGCCACGGAGGCCATCAAGCTCAATCCCTATATCGACAACATCTATGACCTGCGGGCGATCACGCGCATCCGACAGCAGAAATATGCCGAGGCCATCAGCGACTACACACAGGCCATCCGACTGAATCCCACGAATCGAAACTACTGGTTCAACAGGGCGATCTGCCGGATGAATGCCAAGGACTACGCCAAGGCCCATGCCGACGTGGACACCATTGTCCGCCGCTGGCAGCAGTTCGCCAATGCCTACTCCCTGAATGCCGAGATCTACCTCACCGAAAAGGACACGACGAAGGCCGTGAAGTGGCTTGACAAGAGCCTGGAGATCGATCCTTATGACGGCAATGCATGGACCACGCGCGCCTATATCAGCCTGAACCGCCGCCAATGGCGCGATGCCGACAAGTTTCTGAGCAAGGCCATCCATCTGAAACCGAAGCTCTCGGGCAACTATATCAACCGTGCGCTGGCCCGACTTAACTACAACAACCTCCGCGGAGCGATGGCCGACTATGACACGGCGCTTGATCTCGATCCTGAAAACTTCCTCGGTCACTACAACCGGGGACTGCTCCGCATGCAGCTCGGCGATGACAACAACGCCATCGAAGACTTCGATTATGTCATCAAGATGGAGCCCCGCAACGTCATGGCGATATTCAACCGGGCCATACTGCATGAGAAAACGGGCAACCTGCGTGCCGCCATCCGGGATTATTCGACCGTGATCGACGAGTTTCCGAACTTCTGGACGGGCCTCTCTTACCGTGCCCGCTGCTACCGCCGCTTGGGAATGACGGCCAAAGCAGAGCTGGATGAGTTCCGCATATTCAAGGCCCAGATGAACAAGCACATCGGTATTCAACCCCTCTGGAGCCGCAACAAGCTCAAGGCCATGCGTAAAAGGTCGGAGATAGACCCAGAGAAATACAACCAGATCGTAGTCGAAGACGAGCATAAGACCGAGCAGGAGTATAAGAGCGAGTATCGCGGAGCCGTTCAGAACCGCAATGTCCGCGCCGACTTCATGCCCATGTATCTCCTCTCGTATTTCAAATACAACAACGGCGTGAAGTCCTATCAGGCCTTCTCGACCGATGTGGAAGCCTTCAATAAGGCCGCACGCCCGGTCCACAGCCTGCTCGTCACGTGCAACCCGCCGACCATGAACGAGGCCCAGTCCAGGTCATTCTTCGTGCTCATAGACACCCTCTCGGCCAGCATCAACCGCGCGGCAGACCTGCGGGAGACGAAAGGTTGGCTGATGCAGAGGGCAGTGGCCTACAGTGTGCTCCAAAACTATGACGCCGCCATCAATGACCTCACGACCTTGGTCGGAATAGACAGTACGATGGCCATAGCCTACTGGCAGCGCGCCGCCTGCCAGTCTCTGATGAACGAGTTCAACCGCTCCCAGGGTGTCGACAACAAACTCATGGTGGCGAAGACGAAGGCTGACTTCGACCGCGCCATCGCGCTCGACCCACATAATGCCTACCTCTACTATGACCGCGGCAATCTGCACGCAGCCCAGCAGCAGTATGAAAACGCGATCGACGACTATACACGGGCCGTCCGACAGGATCCTACGCTGGCCGAAGCCTATTACAACCGCGGCATCGCCCGGCTGAAGCTCAAGCTCAATGAGGCGGCAGTCGCCGATCTGAGCAAGGCTGGCGAGCTTGGCTTGTTTGACGCCTACAGCGTGATCAAGCGCAATGGGAAACCGGAAAAGAAGTGACGGCCGGCCGCTTGACGGACCTTCAGCCGAGACCGCAACGGCCCTATCCGAAAGCCCGAAGACGCTCGGACGGCTCCGGTTTGGATCGTGCCTTGTAACAGGTTGATACACAAGGCGTTGGCGGAGCTATCATTCGGGCGGTCAAAAGCATAGCTTTGGGCGGCCCGGAGCATAGCTCTCGGCGCCCCGGAGGATACATATGGCCGGACCATAGTTATCATCCGCTCCGGCTGGAGGATGGAAGTGGTCTTTTGAACGTCCCCGGATGGCATTCTTGCACCGCTGATCCGAGGTCACCGCAGCCCGCCTGCAGCTTCTTGGTCTGATCCGTCGGCAGCCACAGGAGCACAGGGGAGCAAATTCGTGAGAAAATCAGTCGGAGACTTGGTTATCCCATTTATTCTTCCTACATTTGCAGAATGAAGGGAACCGACGGCACTGACAGCCATGGGCTTCCGGTCTTCCGCCGACCACGGACCCAGCCGGAGAATCCCTCACAGACAATCTTAGAATTGAAGTTACAAATAATTGTATAATTTGTTATGGTTAAAATCACTTTTCCGGATGGATCTGTTCGTGAATACGAATCAGGTGTGACCGGGTTACAAATCGCAGAGAGCCTCTCGCCGGCTCTCGCCCGTGACGTTGTATCTTGCGGGATCAATGGTGAGACAAAGGAGCTGAACAGGCCGATCACAGCAGACGCTTCGATCCAGCTCTACAAGTTTGAAGACGAAGAAGGCAAGCACACCTTCTGG
>JALFRV010000224.1 GCA_022778905.1 Prevotella sp.
AGAAAGTCGGGGCTTTGTGCAAAAAAAAGGTGTGCCTATTTTGACACACCCTCTTGTCATATGGAGGCTACGGGATGACTGCTACATCGCCGAAGCTGTAGCGATCCACTCATAGACAGCCGAGACGACACCGAAAAGGAAGATGCCCGTCGTACATACGGCGAGGGCCAACTTCGTGCTCAGGCTCGACTCGAAAGTCGGCAGCGGATGCTCGTTGGGCTTGATGTACATGGCCTTGACGATCAGCAGATAGTAGTAAAGGCTGATGACCGTATTGAGCAAGGCGATGAAGAGCACCGCGTATGCCCATGCGCCGACCGTTGTTGAGATTTCCGCATGCTGGACAGCGGCCATGAAGACAAAGAACTTGGAGAACATGCCGGCGAAAGGCGGTATGCCGCCGAGGGAGAAAAGTGCCACCGTCATCAGGAAGGCCAACCGCGGGTTGGTCTGATAGAGGCCGTTGTAGCTGTCGATCTCTACAGTTCCGTTGTTGTGTTCCTCAACCGAACTGATAATGGAAAAGATGCTCATGTTGGCCACCACATAAATCAGCACGTAGAAGCTGAGGGCTGTGGTGCTCATAGCCGAATTGCCTACGATCGCCAGCACAATGTAACCAGCCTGCGAAATGGAGCTGAAAGCCATGAAACGCTTCAGATCCGTCTGTCGGATGGCAAAGAGATTGGCGATGGTGATGGACAGGACGATGACGACGTAGAGCATATACTGCCAGTATTCGGTCATCGAGACGAACACCTTCATCAGGATGGCGCAGAGCGCGAAAGCTGCCGCTCCCTTGGAGACAACGCTCAGATAGCCGGTCACCGTGGTCGGTGCGCCCTGGTAAGAATCAGCAGTCCAGAAGTGGAACGGTACAAGACTGATCTTGAAACCTAAGCCGCTGAAGAAGAAAACCATACCGATGATGGTCATGGGAGAGGCAGACAGCTTGGCGGCCATGTCGTCAAAGTAGAGCGTTCCGGTCATTGCATAGAGGAAGCTGATGCCATACAGCATGACGCCGCTTGAGAAGGTGGCCGTCAGGATGAACTTGGCGCCGGCTTCGGCCGAATGGTGACGATATTTGTCCAAGGCCACCAGGCAGGCCATGGGCACTGATGCCATCTCCAGACCCAAGAAGAACAGGAGAAAGTGGTTGGCACTGATCATCATGTTCATACCCAACAAGGTCGACAGGGTGAGCATATAGAACTCACCCTCCTTGAACGACGTGTCGGGGCGCTGCATCCATTCGCGGCTCTGAATGAGCACGATCAGCGTTCCGAAAGCCAGAATGCTCTTGATCACACCCACAGCTGAGTTGGTCATATACATCCCGCCAAAGCTTTGCGCAGCTTCAGTCGAACCGATGTTGACAATCAGATGGGCGGCCATGAGGACGCAGACTAACGGATTGAACCATCCGCGCGTGTTGGCCTCGCCGGGCTTCTGGGCCGTCAAGAAGTCTGCAATGAAAACGATAACCAGCATCGTCACGAGCGTGACTTCCGGTATCATGTTTAAGAACTGACTATAATCAATATTCATTGTTTGAGTTTCCTTTAATCGTTAGACATTACAGTGTGGCTACCGTAGCAAAGTGGCTGATGTGATCAATGACCGGACCGACGGCCTCATAGATGACATCCTGTGCCCAGAAAGGTGCGAGCCCCAGGCCGGCAACACAGAAGATCAGGCCGGCAACAGCCAGACGCTCATCCCAGGTAGCATCCTTCAGCTTCAGGAATTCGGGATTGGGAACTTTCTGATAAAGGATCTTTCCGCATACGCGCAGGATATAGACGGCCGTCACAACGATGGAGGTGCAGGCGAGGATCGTGGCGACACGATGGAAGGTATCGGCATTCTCGAAGGCACCGACGAAGATGGACATCTCGGCAACGAAGCCGGAGAAGCCCGGCAGACCAAGGTTGGCGAGACCGGCCACCATATAGGCAACACCCAAGAAAGGAACAACCTTCATCAAGCCACCTAAGTAACGGACGTCGCGAGTACCCGCACGGTGATAGATCATGCCGATCACCGCGAAGAAGAGCGCTGTCATCAGACCGTGCGAGAGCATCTGGAGGATCGCTCCGGTGATCGCAGTCTGGGTCATCATCAGCAGCGCGAAGAGCACCATGCCGCAGTGGGAAACTGACGAATAGGCATTGATATACTTGAGGTCAGTCTGCACGCAGGCAGAGAGCGCACCGTAAACGACGGAGATGGTCGTCAGCACCAAGAAGACCGGAGCCCAGGTATCGAGGGCTGCGGGCATCAGATACATGGCGATACGGAAGCATCCATAGCCTCCTAATTTCATCAAGACACCGGCGTGGAGCATCGAAACGGCTGTCGGGGCCGAAGCGTGACCGTCGGGGCTCCATGTGTGGAACGGGAACAAGGCACCGAGAACGCCGAATCCGATGAAGACAAACGGGAAGAAGACATTCTGCACATGCGCAGGGATGTTGGCCATAGCGGCAATCTCGTTGACATCCATGGTCGTGGCGCCACTATAGAAATAGATGGCCAGGATACCAAGTATCAACAGCGCGGAACCGCCCATCAGCATCAGGGTCAGCTTCATGGCCGAATACTCCTTGGGGCCTGTACCCCACACGCCGATCAGCAGATACATCGGGATGAGGGCTACCTCGTAGAACATGAACATGGTAAACATATCGGTGGAGATGAAGAATCCGAACACACCGATGCTCAACAGGGTGAACCAGAGAAAATACTCCTTATGCTGCGGCATGGCTTGCCAACTGGCAAAAGTACCCGTAAAGACAATGATTCCGGATAGCAACAACATCACAACGGATATACCATCGACACCTACACTATAGGCGATATTCAACGGTTTGAACCATGGGATGCTGTAGGTGAACAACATCGGTTCCGTGTGACCTGCATGACGCAAACCGACGAAAGATATGGTCAACCAAATGGACAAAAGCAGTATGGCACTGGCACCTGCAACCATCACACCGCGAACCTGATTGTGGGTACGTGCCAACCAAAGGCCTACCAACATCAGGGCGGGAATTACGACGAATAATGTTAATATACTCATTTTTCTATTAATTCAATTAAAGGATGCAAAGTAAAACCAATGTTAAAGCCACACTGCCCGTCAGGAACCACACGGCATATTGACGGACATCACCACTCTGCCAGGGACGGATGGTTTCACCTGCAGTCTGCGTGCCCCAGGCCATGAAATTCATTGTTCCGTCTACGACACGGCGGTCAAACCAAGCGATCGGCCTGGAGAAGAAACGGAATACGATCTGATGGGTGAGGAACTGCCATACGTCGTCGATATAGAAACGATTCAACGCCGCGCGATGCAGACGGGGAAGCCGTTTGGCCAACATGTCTGCGACCGGAGTCTTCTTGGGCGCATACATGAACATGGCAAGCGCAATGCCGATGACACCGGCTGCGATGCTCGTTCCGGCCACACTCCAATCGATATGGATGTCATAGCTGAGACCGGTGGCCGACACGAAATGGCCGAAAGGAATCATACCGGCAAAGACAGAGATCACTGCGAGGAACACCAATGGGCCCCACATCACCGCCGGAACTTCCTGCGGGCGGCGACGATGCTCCGGATCGAGTTCGTAATAGCTTTGGCCTAAGAAGATCACACAGAACAGACGGGTCATATAGAACGCCGTCATGCCGGCAACAATGGTCATGAACCACCCCATGAAAGGCGAGAACTGGAAGCAGGCCACGATGATTTCATCCTTGGAGAAGAAGCCTGCAAACGGCGGAATACCGCTGATCGCGAGGACTCCGATGGCAAAGCAGGCACAGGTGACCGGCATGTATCTCCACAGACCTCCCATGTATTCCTTGAAGTTGCTGCCGATAATGACGATGATGGCACCTGAACACAAGAAGAGCAAAGCCTTGAACATAGCATGGGTGAAGAGATGGAACATGGCTGCCATATAGCCCAACCCACCCTCATGGTTGTCCAAAGCGAAGCAGACACCGAGCGCCACCAACATATAGCCAATCTGCGAAATGGTCGAGAAGGCAAGGCTTCTCTTGATGTCGCGCTGGCAGCATGCCACGGCCGCGGCATAGAAAGCGGTGAACGCCGCGATATAGGCAATCCAGTGAAGTTGCTCTACAGCGCCGAACTTAATATAGATCGGGAAGAGTGAAGCGACCTGATAGACACCCGCGACAACCATTGTCGCAGCATGGATGAGGGCCGAAACCGGGGTCGGGCCTTCCATGGCATCGGGCAGCCAGATATGCAATGGGAACATCGCTGACTTACCGGCACCGCCAATGAACATCAGGAACAAAGCCATCGGAATGACCCAGGCAGCCCCTGCAAGATGCGCATTGAGCTCCTGGTCGGCTGTCAGGTCGTAATTGAACGTACCGACATAGAAACTGTAAAACAGAATACCGATCAGGAAAAACAAGTCAGCAAAACGCGTGACGATAAAGGCTTTCTTGGACGCATGCACAGCCTCATGTTTCGGATAGTAGAATCCGATCAGCAGATAAGAGCACACTCCCACCAGCTCCCAGAAGAGATACATCTGGAAAATGTTGGTCGCAACAACGAGGCCCAACATGGACATCGTGAAGAGAGACAGATAAGCGTAGAAACGCTGGAAGCCTTTCTCATAGCCTTCCTTGTGGTAATGCTCATCCCGTTCGGCCATATAGCCGAGCGAATAGATATGCACCATAAAGCTCACGGTCGTGATGACAATCAGCATCATGACACTGATCGGCGTGAGACGGAACCCGATATTGAACGTCAAGAGCTCCGAGAATTTCAGCCAGGAGAAATTGAATACCGTCACCGTAGGATAAAGACCGGTTGCGGCATCACGGCCTATCGCAAAGAAATAGGTATAAGCCGTATAGAGCGACAGCGCAAAGAGAAGTCCGAGCACGGACGTTCCAATGGCAAAGGCTACCTTCTCTTTCATCTTCATACCCGCAAGCCCCAAGACGAGAAAACTCAGGAAAGGCAGAAGAAGTATTAAAAATGAATAACTATATTCCATTGTCCTTTAGAATTTCATGTTTTCTATGCTGTTCACCTGATCACTATGATAATTGCGGTAAACGTTGATAATTATAGCCAAGGCCACAGCTGTCTCCGCTGCACTCACACCAATAGAGAAGAGCGTAAAGAAGAAGCCCTCCATCTGCGCGGGATAAAGCAGCTTGTTGAATGCGGCAAAATTCAGATCGACGGCATTCAGCACCAACTCGATGGAAATGAGCATGGCGATCAGATTGCGCCGGGTGACAAAGCCGAATACACCGATAAAAAACAACAGTGCACTAAGGACGAAATAGCACACGACTGATGTGGATAATGTGATCATTTATCATTCTCCTTTCTGGCGATCATGATACCACCGATTATACATGCAAACAGGAATACTGAAATAAACTCGAAAGGAAGCACGTAGCCGTATTTCTCCGAACCGACAATGGCCTCACCGATCTTTTGGACAGACACCTCGCCGACTGGCGTATCGTCAATAGCACAGGTGATCAGCGCATTCTTGAAGAATACAAACAGAACGGCAACCAAGCCAAACACTGATACCAGGATGCCGTTGAATACCCGACTGCCCTTGAAACGCTCGGTCAGGTTTTGCAAGGTACGCTTGCCGGTAAGACTGATAGCGAAGATATACATCATCGTAACGCCACCCGCATAAACGCTGATTTGAGCTGTGCCGAGGAATGTGTAACCTAATATGAAATACAGACCGGCAATGCCAAAGAGCACGAACAGCAGGAAAGTCGCTGCACGCATGATGCTTTTGGTCATCACTGACATGAAGGCTGAACCAAGGATTACAACAGCCAGAATACAGAATATGATTTCTTTTGCCATAATGACTCCCTCCTTATTTAGTCTTCGTATTAAACTTGCCGATCGTCAAAGGCGCCCCGCCATCAATAAGATCAGGCAGACTGCCACCCTGATATACCTCCTTGTCGAGATGAAGCAGCAATTTCGACCGGTCGAAGACCGCATTCTCGAAGTCGTTGGTAAACTCAATGGCGTCGAAGTTACATGCATTGACGCACAATTGGCAGAACATGCAATCACCTAAGTCATATTGATAATCGATCAGTTGCCGCTTCTTCTTTCCCGTCTCCGGGTTTGTGACCATATCGGACGTGATCTTGATGGTGTTCGTCGGACATGCCTTCTCACACATGAGACAAGCTACACACTTGTAAGCACCGGCTTCATCACGTTTAAACACTAACCTCCCACGGTGGCGCTTGCTCACGTGCAAGGTCGTCTTGCGGTTTTCGGGATATTGTTCCGTTGACTTTGGCGTGAAGTATTTTTTCATTGTGATCTTCAACCCCGTAGCCAAGGTCTTGATTCCGTCCCCTATACCTTGAAAATAAGATTTATTTTGTTTCATTGTTACCAATTAAAAATGAAGTCCGAATGCCACACATACTGTGACCAATACAAGGTTTAACAATGCCAGAGGCATAAGGTATTTCCATTCTAATTTCAGTATCTGGTCAATACGGAGGCGAGGGAATGTCCAACGAATCCACATCAGCAACCAGACAACGACAAATACCTTACCCAAGAACCATACGACTCCGGGAATCAGATTCATCAAGCCATCGAAGCCTTCTATACCTATATTGATGGGGGCCCAACCACCTAAAAAGACGGTGGTAGCGATACCTGAAATCACGAAAAGATTCAGATATTCTGCCAAATAATAGAAGCCGAATCCCATACCGGAATACTCCGTGTGATAACCGGCAGTCAACTCGCTTTCAGCTTCCGCCAAGTCGAATGGACCGCGGTTGGCTTCCGCATTTCCGGCAATAAGGAAAACAAGGAACGCAATAATCGCGGGGACATGCCCCTTGATGATCAGCCAGTTCCAAGGACCGGTCTGTGCATCGACGATACCACTCACCTGCATTGTGCCTGTCAATACGACCGCAGCAATGAGGCATAGCCCAAGCGAGATCTCATAGGAGATCATCTGCACTGCGCCACGCATGGCAGATACGACAGAATACTTGTTATTGGATCCCCAGCCGGCCATGAAGATTCCAATGATGCCTATAGAGGAGATCGCAGTGATGAGGAATACTCCGACATTGAAATCGAGTACGAGCGCCCCTTTGTTCCATGGAAGAAAGGAGAATGTGCCGACCGAAGCGACGATTACCAGAAAAGGTGCGAGATAATAGAGCAATTTGTCAGACTTATCCATGCCGAATATTTCCTTGATTAACATCTTGAAGACATCGGCAAACACCTGCAAGAGCCCCCAAGGACCTACACGCATCGGCCCTAAACGGCATTGGAAATAAGCACAGACCTTGCGCTCCATGAATATAAGCACGATCGCGAGTGTCGCATAAGCTAACAAGATGAGCACGCCAACGACAATGCATTCAATTAAAATGGTCCAGAAATCAGACAGCCCACATGTGATACGGAGCAAGTCGTCAAACCATTTGGTTACTATTGAGAAATCAAACATGATATGATCAATAATTCGTTATACTATTCAAAGATATTCTCCCCCACTCATCGATCAAGATCGGGAATCACAAAGTCGATGGTTGCGCCCGTCGTAATAAGATCCGCAAGTTTCTGCCCTTTAAGCATCTTGTCGAACGCTCCAACCAAAGAGAGACCCATCGGCCGCATCTTCAGTCGGTACGGACTCTTGTCGTCGCGGCTGTCGAGATAAACGCCAAATTCACCGGCACCACCTTCTACCGAGAAATACCATTGCCCTTCCGGAACCTTGATGACCGGTTTCTGCTTGATATAGAATTCACCTTCAGGGATGTGATCAATCAGTTGCTCGATGATATCTAAGCTCTGATAGATCTCTTCAATATGTATAAGGTAGCGGTCCATCGAGTCGCAACCAGTCATCGTGATTTCCTTGAAGGTAACTCTGTCGTACACGCCGTACGGATGATGCTTGCGGACATCATTCTTCCAGCCCGATGCCCTGCCTGCAGGACCGGTCAGACCATAATCAATACAGTCATCAAGGCTTAACACGCCTACACCTTCAAAGCGATTATGGGTAATGACGTTGTCACCGAACACATCCATGTATTCCTGTATCATGGGGCGCAGGTACTTACAAAGTGCCTTTGTATTTTCGACAAAATTCGGATCTATATCATCCTGCAGGCCACCGATCCTGTAATAGTTCATGATCAGTCGGCCGCCGGTTGTCTCCTCCATTACGTTGAGCACGTGCTCTCGGTCGCGCATACAATATAGGAAAGCCGTGAGCGCTCCGAGGTCCTGAGCCGCAGTTCCGAGGAAGAGCAAGTGATTGTCAATACGCTGCAACTCGTCCATAATGGTACGGATATACAGAATGCGGTCACTCAACTCAACCCCCATTGCTTCTTCGATGACGCCGACCAATGCATGCCTGTGCATCATCGCACACAAGTAATTGAGTCGATCTGTGAATGCCAGCGTTTGCGGATAAGTGCTGTTTTCGCACAGCTTCTCGATTCCGCGATGGATATATCCTAAATGCGGATAGACATGCTTGATCGTCTCCCCGTCAAGGATGGTCTGAAGACGGAGCACGCCATGCGTACTCGGATGATTGGGACCGAAGTTGACCACGAAGTCATCTTCATCGAAAAGCCGACGCTTTGTCTCAACCAAACTGCCGTTTTCATCCAAGTTCCATTCCGAGGTCCAGTCATTTTCCGGTTCGTCAGTCTCCGGGAAACGGTTGTTTTCAGGACTCATATCATAATCCTTGCGCAACGGATGACCCACGAAATCATTCCGCAGGAACAAGCGGCGCATATCCGGATGGCCCAAGAACTTGATGCCCAAGAGATCATATACCTCACGCTCCAACAAGTCGGCCACTTTCCAAGTATTGACAACAGACGGAATGACATGCTCCTCATCCACCTGCTTGGCTATCTGCTTCACGCTGGTGCGTTCAGATGTCTTGGTATTTTCAAGGATATAGATACACCCCAAACCTTCCTCGCCAAAATCTTCGCCTATAATCGTAACAAGATAGTCGAAATGTTTTTCGTGCTTCAGTTTAGCCATCTCTGGGGCAAACTGGTCAAATCCGAATTCTTTATTATCTAACTTCATTTCCTACCTTATTTATTATTAGCCTCCATAGAATCTAATTCCCGTCCCAGTTCTTCAACCTGTTCCTGCGTGGGTACATCCTGGATGATGATCGGCGTTTTCTCTCCTAACTTTGCCGTAGCAGACAAGACTTCATTGCTCAGGCCATGAAGACCGCCCCTGCTCATACTCAGCTCACGCTCTTCACGGGTCATCTTATGGTTGGCTCCACCTAAGAATTTCTCCACTTTCACTTTTCTCTGAAGCTGCATCATGCCGTAAAGAATGGCCTCAGGACGCGGAGGGCATCCGGGGATGTAGACATCGACCGGAATCAACTCATGGATTCCCCTGACGACATGATAGCTATATTTGAACGGGCCACCCGAAATTGTGCAGCCTCCAACGGCCACCACATACTTCGGTTCGGCAATTTCGTCATAGAGGCGCTTGAATACCGGAGCCATTTTATTCGTGATTGTCCCTGCACACATGATCAAGTCGGCCTGACGGGGTGAATTTCGCGTCACCTCGAAACCAAACCGGGAAAAGTCGTAGCGGGCACATCCGACAGACATAAACTCGATGCCACAGCATGACGTACCGAACGTCAGCGACCAGAGGGAATTGCTACGCCCCCAGTTGATCAACTGGTCAAGTGAACCGAGAACCACGTTGACGCCGCCTTCGTTCAATTCGGCAGCAATCTGCTCCAATGTATCGTTATCCTTGAACTCCTCGTAGGGAATGCTCTTGATATGCGGTTTTCTTACTTCCATTCCAATGCTCCCTTCCGCCAGGCATAGGCCAGGCCAAATACCAAAACCAACAAGAAGAAACTGATACTGACGAGTGCCATCGCCCCAAACTGTCTGACAACCACAGCCCATGGATAAAGCAGGACGGTCTCAATGTCAAACATCAGGAAGAGGATCGCGAACAGATAGTAGCCGATATGCATCGGAAGCCACGAACTCCCTCGCGTTGGCACACCGCATTCAAAGGGCTCCCCTTTCACCGGATTGTAAGAACGGGGTCCGATCAGCTTGGCAATGACGTAAGCACCCACCACCAAAGTTACGGCCGTTAGCAAAACGGTAATGAACAAAGTGAAATTCATATAGTTAAAATAATTATGATAATTTATATTCGAAAGGAACTATTGTTTTAAAACGGGTGCAAATATACAAATATTTTATGGAACTTTTGCATTATTAAGAAAAAACTTTCGGGGAAAGAACCATTATCCGGCACAGCCTCTCCGGCGCCTCAAAAGGAAAAAGGTGAAGATTAACTTTGAAGCACAAAAATATGGTTCATCCGATTTTTGGAGTGATGGAGATTAGTATCTGATAATCAAAAACATACATGGATTTGCGATTCTGTAGAATTACTGTTTGCGGAGTGTTTTGTTTCTTTAGTCCTAATTCGGGGTAATGCAAACGACATGTTTAGAATCAACAATAAAGTATAAGCTAAATGATTGATATATAAGATAATAAGAGGATAGGAATATGCCATAGAAGTCTTAGCTGCTATATGTCATCACTCCAAATGTCGGAAGAACCAAAAATATACCTTGACGATTCAACACGGATCGGTCATTAGCCTCCGAACTGATTTTGTCCGGTGGCAGGGCAGATTGCCTGCCGGGGATCCGAAGGCGTAGCGGCCTGCGTCAAGGAAGCCCAGCAGGAAAGATGTCCTGCAGGCGGACGAAAGCAGGCGGAAAGCAGGAAATGACAAGAATAAATGTGCTCCGGCGGTCTAATGGCCGATCCGGGTTCAATGCGGTGTCCTGACATAACGGTATCCAGATAATTTGTTTCGGTACGCTGAAAGATGAACATATGTTCATCGGTCAACGAACATATGTTCTTTGACTATGCCTGATTTTCTTGTGACTATGCCCGATTTTACTTCACACGGTTTGGGATGTTCTTACTGAACCTGCTTACCTCTTTTTGACTTGCTTCCAGAAAAGCTTTGCACAGCCAATTAAAGTTTACTGATTTGCTTTACAGAAGAATTTTATTTTACATTCAACTCCATCGCGGCTTGTACGTTTGCAATGTTGAGACCTCTGCAAGACTGCCCTTCAGCCTTTCATTTTTACCTGCATCAGTAGACGGGTCAAAAACGTGGAAGACCGGCTAAAAAGACTTTTCGCGCCCTGTTTATCTCGTATCTCTCCCTTATTTGAAAGAATCGGAGTGCCCCCTTTATCTCCTGCGGAGAATGCAGCGCAAATCTCTGTGCGCTCCGTGGCTCTGTGTGAGAGAATATTTGTCACACAGAGTTACGGAGGACACGGAGGAATCGGATCGCCGATCCGATTGAGAATGGAGGATTAGGCACCATGGCTCCGGCAATGCCATCCGTCGTGAATGTCGGGTTGGGATAGGATAAAAATCTCTGTGTCCTCTGTGGCTCTGTGTGAAAAATATTCACTCTCAAACCAGAGAACGCTTTTTCTTCCAAGTCGTACTTTCGCTGACAACGAAGAAAGATGGCAGTGTCACTGACATACTTATGACTGATAAAACACTTTGGCTTTCCTGAGGAATAATAGTCACGTAATACTTTAAGGATAAAATCCTCACGGTGAAATGGGTGTCTTACTTTTTTTACTTTCCATTTTAATCCTAAGCGCTAAAACGGTGTAAAGGAAATCTGTACGAAGTATAGCAAAACCTCTCGTATAAATTATGTAATAAAAAACACTCCGTTTTGTAATTCTTTTGATACCTCATAGAAATATGATACTTATACTTTTGTCCCGACATTTGATTTAAAACTAACTTTCTATGAAAAAGAATTACTTTGTTTCTAAGTTAAAGACGATTTCTCGCAAATCGTTAATCGTTTTGGGAATGATCATGTTATTCACAGGTTCGGCATTCCCACAAGTACAGATTGTGTACACTTCTGATTCGCATTATGGTATCAAAAGAGCGAATTTTCAAGGTGCTACCGCGGTAGATGCGCATGTCATCAATGCAGCTTTGGTAAAGACCATGAACACATTACCTACGGTTACGTTTCCGTCAGACAACGGACTGTATGCAGGCAGAACAATCGGTCCGATTGATTATGTCATCAACACTGGCGACATTGCAAACAGAATGGAAACATCTGCTAACGTCCAGAGTGCTGCGGCTTCATGGGAACAATTTAAAATGGATTATATAGATGGTCTTACACTGAAAAACGGAAAAGGCGAAAAGACCCCTCTCTTGCTGCTTCCTGGAAATCATGATGTATCAGACGCCATCGGGTTCTATAAACCGATGTCACCATTGATTGACAAGACCGCATTGGTGAACATCTATAACATGATGATGAATCCAACGACTCCCAAAACTGTAGACACGTATGATTACAAGGTGGACAAAGTGAACTACTCTAAGAATATAGGTGGTGTTCACTTCATGTTTGTCACCTTATGGCCGGATTCTGCAAACCGTGTGTGGATGACTCAAGACCTGGCAACTATAGATAAGAATATGCCTGTTGTCATCTTCGTACATGATCAGCCAGATATTGAGACCAAGCATCTTACCAACCCCAACGGAAACCATGACATCAACAAAACGGATCAATTTGAGAATATGGTCGAAGAGGTTTGTAAGGATGGAACTACGGTGAAGTCCGGTTCCGACATCGAACAACAGGCTTTTACCGATTTTGTAAAGGCAAATCCAAATATCAAGGCATACTTCCACGGGAACTCCAACTATAACGAATACTATACTTACACGGGGCCAGACAACAGTGTAGCATTGAGGACCATTCGTGTAGACTCTCCGATGAAAGGTGATATTTCATCCAAAGACGAAAAATCTGTGTCTTACCAAGTCATTTCACTGGATACGATCACCAAGGTCATGACCGTTCGTGAATGTTTGTGGAATCCCGATGCCATTGAAAATGCTCCTGTAAAATGGGGTAAGAGCATTACGTTTGCATTGAGCAAGGCAGACTCACTTCTTAGCATTGCTGACACGAAGGCAGAGGCCGATTACACCATTCCCTCCTGGACTAAGTTTAAGATGGCCGTGAAAGCGGCAAGCACCAATCCAGATGATGCCGCAGCAGCCAATCTGCAAGCAGCAATGGAAGGCCTGAAAAGTAAGGATATGCCATACAACGTTGTGATGTCATTCAACGGCGACCCCACCTCACAGATGGGCTTTGCATGGTATACCAACTCTGGAATGACTGGCGGCAGAGTAGAAATAATAAAAGGAAAATCTGTAGATTTCACCATTCCGACATTCAGTGTGAATGCAACTTCTGTGGAGTTGAAAGATGTCAATTACAACGTTTCGGGTAATGGATTGTCAAATTTAGCCGATATTGCGGATAATTCAAAGAGAAGCTATACCAGCAACAAGGCTTTGGTCAAAGGCTTAACGCCCAATACCACTTACTCATTCCGTGTGGGCAAAGAGGGGGCTTGGAGTGAAATCGGTACCTTTACGACTGCAAAAAATTCAAAAGAGCCATTCTCATTCATCTATACTACCGACCCACAGGCCAAGACCCTGAGCATGTTTGATATTTCTCAGACAACGATTCATGCTGCTCAGAAGATGTATCCGGATGCCAACTTCTGGTTGAATTGCGGTGACTTGATAGAAACTTCTGGAAGCGAAAATTCTGAATGGGAATACGAACGATTCTTTGAAACACAACAAGATATCTTCTTAAAAAATCCTACTGCTTATATTATTGGCAATCACGATAAGTCTGCTAACAAGAACTTTACCAACCACTTCAATACACCTTCTACCACATTTGATGACCTTCAGACCACTCCTGGTGCCAACTATTCATTTGTTTATGGTGACGCTTTGTTCATCGCAATGAGCTACGAAGATCAGAATGTCCATGGTTATCTTGACAAATTATCATCATGGATGAAAGAACAAGTGGCTGCTCATCCGAATACCAAGTGGCGCATTGCCTTCTTTCACAAAACCATGTACACAGGTTCTAAAAGCCATCAAAGTGATGGAGACGGTAAAAATGTACGAGAGAAGATGGGCCCCGTTTTTGATGAATTACATATTGACCTTGCCTTACAGGGACACGACCATATCTATGAAATCATTGGTCCTGTCAAGGCGAATTCCTTTGTTCCTGATGCAGTGGCAGACCAACTTTCTGTAGCTTTTGATGCTCGCGAGAATGTAACGGCAAAGTTGAACGGAACTTTCAATGTGCTGAACGGGACGCTTTACTTCTTAAACAATTCTGCAGGGAAGAAAAAATATGAGCCACGCAGTGAAGCTGACATGAAAGCCGTTGAAAGCGGCTTGGGAGTGACTGATTATTTTGGGATGTTCAACGGACGTTTTGGACAAGGAGGCCTGCCTACCTTCAGCAACATCAGTGTAAGCACAGACACCATCAGCGTCAAGACCTACGAAGTGAATGATGCAGGGGAACCGACGTTGTTTGACTCATTCAATATTGTTAAAACAGAGGATTTTATTACCGCAATCAATCGTACTTCATTAGATGACAATGCGATTAATTTCTATCCAAATCCGGTAAAGGATTACGCTTTTATCAATATGAGCGACAAAATCAAAGCCAACGTAGAAATTTATAATCTGGCAGGTGCACTGGTCAAATCTATCAAGATTCAAGGTTCAGCCCAAATCATGTTGAATGATATAGACAAAGGCATGTATATCTTAAAAGTAAATGCTGACAAGAAGAATAATTATGTCGTGAAGTTCTTCAAAGAATAAATGCAATAGTCAGCTTTTCCAATTGACCTTGCTGTGAACATGCTCTAAGATTGTTGGTGCATGTTTATAGCAAGGCTTTTTATGTCTGACACCTGCGACCGGATTTGAACCAGTCAGGTTGGTGTTCTTTCTCTTTAGGCTGATGAAATTATGCGCTTGAATAGGAACGCTTGCCACCTATTTTTCGGACTGACCCATTTTCTCCACTTACTGAGCCATTTTCTCCACTTCATGATGACATATAAAGAAAAAAATCGGATGTCTCACGACAACCGATTTTCAAAAACAAACTACTTAAAAACTAATCTACTAAAACAAATCAAAAAATATCTTGACGGCTCTCGCCGTGTCTGTCATTTTTACAAGTGCAAATATATGAAATCTTTATGTATGCACCAAAAT
>JALFRV010000225.1 GCA_022778905.1 Prevotella sp.
TTGTTGACAGCCTGTTTGCGCAGTAATCTCTTCCGCATCCAGCAACCTCATCTACATGAAGAAGAATCAGATAGACATCGTCACGATGGGATGCTCCAAGAATCTTGTAGATTCCGAACGTCTCGTCCGAAAGTTTCAGGAACAAGGCTACCAATGCGTGTCCAATCCGGACAGACCTGCCGGGGAGATCGCCGTGATCAACACTTGCGGTTTCATAGAAGCAGCCAAGGAGGAAAGCATCAACATGATCTTGGACTTTGTCCAGCGCAAGCAGAACGGGCAACTTGGCAAGCTTTTCGTGATGGGATGCCTCTCACAGCGCTATCAGAAAGAATTGGAGCAGGAGATTCCAGAGGTCGACCGATTCTACGGAAAATTCAACTACAGCCAGCTCCTCAGTGATCTCGGGCCGGCAGAAAATACGGACGGGGCGCCCTCAAGCCGGATGAAGCGCTGGAGCAGACTGACTCCGAGCCACTATGCCTATGTGAAAATCGCCGAAGGATGTGACCGTCATTGCGCCTATTGTGCCATTCCGCTCATGACAGGAAAGCATGTTTCCCGTCCGAAAGAAGACATCTTGGACGAGATCAGGCAACTTGTCGCGGACGGAGTGAAAGAGTTTCAGATCATCGAGCAGGAATTAACTTATTACGGAAGAGACCTGTACGGCAAGGGGCTCATTGCCGAGCTTATCGAAGACATTGCAAACGTGCCCGGTGTCGAGTGGATCCGCCTTCACTATGCCTACCCTAACCAGTTCCCGATGGAACTGCTTGATGTGATGGCACGCCACGACAATATCTGTAAATACCTCGATATAGCCTTGCAGCACATTTCGGATCACATGCTCTCACGTATGCATCGGCATGTCACCAAACAAGAGACTATCAACCTGCTTCAAGCCATCCGAGCACGCATTCCGGGCATTTATATCCGCACGACACTGATGGTCGGTTTCTGCGGAGAGACCGAAGAAGACTTCCAAGAACTGCTTGAGTTTGTGAAATGGGCACGGTTCGAACGCATGGGGGCATTCACATATTCGGAAGAAGAAGGCACAGAAAGTGCACTGCACGATCACGATGACGTGCCGGAAGCCGTCAAACAGCAGCGATTGGACAAGCTGATGCTCGTCCAACAGCACATCTCCGAGGAGACGGAAGCAGCCCAGATTGGCAAGGTCTTCAAGACGATCATCGACCGAAAAGAAGGGAAATACTACGTGGGACGCACCGAATTCAGTTCGCCCGAGGTAGATCCGGAAGTCCTGATCCCTGCAGATCGACGACTCAAGATCGGTTCATTCTATCAAGTGCGGATCACTGCGAGCGAAGAGTTTGACCTCTATGGCGAAGTCATCACCAACCAATAAACACCCTGTACGCCATGAACAATAAAGAATACATTGCCGAATTGTCTTCCCGAAGCGGCTATACGCAGGCTGATACGCAGAAACTTGTCAAAACCGTATTAGATGAGATGATCCGCAATCTGACAGAGGCAGAAGCCATTTCTATCCCTAATTTCGGAGTGATAGAAGTCAAAAAAAGGTTAGAACGCATTCTTGTCAATCCCACAACCCATCAGCGCATGCTCGTCCCACCAAAGCTGATCCTCAACTTCAGGCCCATTGCATCTCTCAAAGAGAAACTAAAGAACGGAGGCGAAGACAATGAGTAAGATTGGCATATCGGAATTGGCAGCCAAGTTGCAGCGACGTCACCAACTATCGAAGGAGGACGCTGAGCACTTCGTCAAGTTGATGTTTGATGTAGTCAACGATGGGCTTCACTATGAGAAGTTGGTGAAAGTGAAGGGCTTGGGATCTTTCAAGGTGATGAAAGTGAGTGCCCGCAAAAGCATAGATGTCAACACCGGAAAGCCAATTGTCATCGAAGGGCGCAACAAGATCACTTTTATCCCGGAAACAGCGGTAAAGGATATCATCAACCGACCATTTTCTCAGTTTGAGACGGTGATGCTTAATGACGGTGTGGAACTGGAAGACACAGAATCTGACTCAGCTGCTCTCCCACCTGATAACGTCGTATCCGAAGATGCGACAGAAGACCAGACCGAACAGGACGAGCTTGAAGTGCAGACTGAAGAGCCTGTAGCAGAAGTTGCAAAAGTACCGATGGAAGAAGAGCAGTCCAAGCAGGAGATGATTGCAGAGGAAGCGGATTTACCCTCAGCCCCTCCCCTTCCGGAGGCAGAAACGAGTGTGCCGAAGCAAGCCGATCAAGAAAATGAAGAACCGGCAAAGACACAGCAGATCTCACCGCTGTCAGCTCTGGCCGCAGAAATACCCACTCCCAAAGAGACTCCAAACAACATTCACCCCAAAGATCAGGATGAAGCGGAAGACCAAGTGAAGGAAAACGCTCACGTCGAGAACACCGACCCAACCAACTCACTGTTGCAGGCGCAACTGAAGCAGGCCCGCTCCATGGTCCGCATATTGACCGTCAGCACAGCCCTGTTGGCTATTCTGTGCTGCGCCGGCGCCTTTTATTTAGGTAGACATCTTGCGCTCAGTGACAAACAACAGATCGTTGCGGCACAGCCATCGGGCACAGCAGAACCGCCCCTACAACCCACGAATGGCAAACCCGACAAGCCACAGCAGCTGCCAGCAGCACAGGCCGCCAAGGCTTCAGACGTTGAGGCTGCCAAGCCTACCCATCAAGCAGAACCAGCAAAGGATGCCGCAGAGGTCAAGACCACGAAGGACATCAAGCGAAAGCCTGCAGCTTCAACTGTTGCTGGAAAGCAAATCAAGTCGCAGCAGGCAGTGCAGGCTACTGCCAAAGCGACGTCACCCAAACCACAGGCCGAAGCCAAACAGGCATCCGCCAGCACACAATACGACAAGGACCCACGCGTCAGAACGGGTGCTTACAACATCGTGGGCGTGGACCAGGTGGTCACGGTGAGAAAGTCGCAGACATTGGCTTCTATCAGCAAAGCCTACCTCGGCCCGGGCATGGAATGCTACGTCGAGGCTATCAATGGGACAACCGAGGTGCATGAAGGTCAGAAAATCAAGATACCCAAACTGAAACTGAAAAAGCAATCGGCACGTTGATCCCATAACAGATTCCCACTCCAGCCAAACTGCCATGACGTTTGCCGGAGGACGAAACAAACACCTTGGAAGTGCAGATCTGTCGTGCAGGTCTGGAAAATGGAAGCCGTAAGATGATCGGAATCCGGATCACGAAATTATTATTATCGGTTGAACAATAAACACACGAGAGAGGCGTTGTAATAATAGGAATGATAAATGTATTTCAGCCTATGAAACTTTTTACCCCAGAAGAATTGCAACCCTCCGAGCAGACACTCAACCTGATACGCCAGATTGCCTATACGTATCGTGTGATCAACATCAACAACAAGCAGGAAAGCCTTTGCCTGAACTAATACGCATCTGATATGGAAACGATCGTTTCACCCTCACTGCTCGCTGCAGACTTCCTCCACCTTGACCGTGAGATCGACATGATCAACCGAAGTGAGGCTGATTGGCTTCACATGGATATCATGGACGGGTCGTTTGTGCCTAACATTTCCTTTGGATTTCCGGTCATGGAGGCCGTCAGTAAAGCCTGCCGGAAACCACTTGACGTGCATTTCATGATCGTACACCCGGAAAAATATATCGCTCAAACGGCTAAACTCGGTGCGATGATGATGAACATTCACTTCGAAGCATGCACACATCTCAACCGCACCATTCAGGAAATCCATGCGGCCGGAATGAAAGCCGGCGTAACGCTGAACCCTTCCACGCCTGTCGGAATACTCGAGGACGTGATCGGCGATGTGGATATGGTGCTGCTGATGAGTGTAAACCCCGGATTCGGAGGTCAGGCATTTATCGAAAACACGATCAGGAAAGTGGAGCGATTGAGACAATTGATTCAATCGACAGGCAGCAAAGCGTTGATCGAAATTGACGGTGGCGTCAAAGCTGACACCGCTCCAAGATTGGTCAAAGCAGGTGTCGACGCGCTCGTGAGTGGCAGCTACATTTTTCAATCTGCCAATCCACTGTCAACCATCCATGCCTTGAAAACACTCGAGCGATAATACATCAAATTGCTGAATTTCAGCTTCCTTAATCACATTACAATGCCCTTGACAGGCCACATGGCTCGAGAGGCTCGCCCATAGCTATCATTTGGGCGGTCAAGAGATATGCTTTGGACCGTCCAGAGCTATCCTCCGGGGAGTCCAGAGCTATCCTCCGCGCAGCCCATCCGTTTCCTGTGACAAAAAGACAAAAACGAACCGTTATCGGCTCTGTAGGATAAAGGTGGGGACAATTGAAGTGCCTCCACCTTTTTACTACTGCCCCCGTGATCCACAACAGTTATTTCAGAGAAAAGGATTACGGCCATAAGCACCGGACAGAGCGAAATGCTGCACGAACGGAAAGCGTCAAATCTCAGCGTTTATTTGAGCATCCAATCGGTCTGCATCTCAATCGAGCTGCAGGGTGACACCATGATTCTTGGCCATGCGCCTCATGTTCAGAATGGCATAACGCATGCGCCCGAGCGCCGTATTGATGCTGATATTCGTCGTTTCAGCTATTTCCTTGAACGACAATTCCTGATAGAAGCGCATGTAGACGACTTCCCGCTGAGGTGCCGGAAGCAAGTCCATCATCTTCTTGACATCGCACAACACCTGCTCGTTGACAAACCGATTCTCGACATTTCCATCCAACACATTCGTTGAACTGATATTCGACAAGTCATTGTCTTCTGTTGCCTCAATGATGCGTTCCGACTTCTGCTCGCGGTAGGCATCCATGATCACATTATGGGCAATGCGCATGATCCAGGCGCCGAACTTTCCAGTCGTGGCGTATTTGCCCTGCTGGAGTTTCGTGATCACCTTGACGAATGTCTCTTGAAAGACATCATTGGCGATATCACGGTCACGGACCACAAACAGGATGTAGGAGAACAACTTTGATTGATTCCGGGACAGTAACAGATCAAATGCTCTATTGTTGCCCCCCATATAGGATAATGCCAGCTCTTCATCTGACATATTGCAGAGATATTTCATTCTTTTAAACTTTTTATTCGAAGTAAATATCTATTCTATAGGCAATCGGTTTCGTGGATTATTGTATTTGATGTGTTAATTATCGTTGCAAAAATAGACATTTATTTTTAAACTTCCAAACTTTTAGATAAAAAAAGAGGTTGGTGCAGGATGCTACCAACCTCGAGGGACGATTTAGAAAAGATCTAAATCTAAAAAACTTATGGCAAATATATATTATATGTTTTAAAAAAGCAAATTTTTTATGCAAAATCTTCACTTTTTTAACATACCAACAGCAGATGGCCCGTTCCGCCTCTCTTCTCATGCAAATATGGTGACCGGAGACGAGTGTGCCATCACGATATAAATCGCTGTCAAATAAGGAGTTTGATCAAAAGGTTGTCCCGCAGGCACGCATAGGAATCAGCCATCAACGATGAATAAACCCGGATCGGCCATTAGACCGCTGGAGCACATTTATTCTTGTCATTTCCTGCTTTCCGACTGCTTTCGTCCGCTTGCCGGACATCTTTCCTGCCTGGCTTCCTTGACGCAGGCCGCTACGCCTTCGGGTCCCCGGCAGGCCATCTGCCCTGCCATCGGACAAAATCAGTTCGGACGCTAATGACCGATCCGGGATAAAAAGTGCCCGAGACAAACGGACTGCCGTAAAAGAATCAAACGGACAGCTGCGCCTTTGACCTTATTCGGTCGCATCTCCTGTTCGGAAGGCAAGCAGCGCAGATGGTCGAGGACATGACGATCAGATCTTAGTGTTGACTAAATGATTGTTCATACAGCGGATAGGATTGTCAGAAAAACGCTTTAAGAATCAGGCCTATACGTGCGGAACGGATGTCGGCAGCGGCGGGAATACACATATGATTGATCTGCCTGCAAGAAGCTTCAAAGGCGAAGAGAAATTCTTTCTTTGGGGAATACAGACCATAATTTGCCCCCGAATATTTCTTTATCTTGCAATATTTTATTATCTTTGTCGACAGACTACAAATGCGGGATATGAACCTTTGACAAATCATTCCCGCAAAGGGCATACCCATCTGTGAAGGACCTTTGCCTCAAGACTACAATTCACTTGAAAACTGATATCTAAAATACATATTTCATAAAATCATCTTTTAACAACATGAAGTACCTACAATCATTATTGCTCATGATCCTGTGCCCTCTGTTGGCTGTGGCACAAGGATGGAATGACCAGAAGTACAGAGAAATCGAGCAGAGCATCCAGCAGCCGACTTTCCCCGATCGAAGCTTCCCAATCACCAAGTATGGTGCGAAGCTGACAGCCACAGCTGCCGTCAACCAGAAAGCCATCAACAAGGCGATCGCGGCATGTGCCAAGGCCGGAGGCGGCAAGGTAATCGTCCCTGCCGGAAAATGGAACGTGGCAGCATTGACCTTGAAAAGCAATGTCAATCTCGTCGTTGAAGAGGGAGCCACACTCCTGTTTGCATTTGAGCCCAAACTTTATCCTTTGGTGAAGACCAGATGGGAAGGGCTTGACGTATGGAATTATTCTCCGCTGATTTATGCTTACCAGCAGAAGAACATCGCCATCACAGGAAAGGGTACGATTGACGGCAACGGATCCAACGAAACATGGTGGCCATGGTGCGGTGCGCCAAGATTTGGATTCAAGCAGGATGTCACTTCGGAATCCCAACGATATGGCAGCCGGGCCAAGCTGCTGAAGATGTCGGATGACAATGTGCCCATAGACGAACGCAAATTCGGTCCGGGCAGCGGCCTCCGCCCACAGTTGATCAACCTTTACAGTTGCGAGAACATCCTGATTCAAGGTGTTACCCTGCTCAACTCGCCTTTTTGGGTCATCCATCCGCTATTGAGCAAGAACCTTACGGTCAAGGATGTCAACATCTGGAACGAAGGCCCCAATGGAGACGGATGCGACCCCGAATCGTGTGAGAATGTACTCATAGAAGGGACAACCTTCCACACTGGCGACGACTGTATCGCGATCAAAAGCGGCAGAAATGCTGACGGACGCAAATGGAACATTCCGAGCAAGAACATCATAGTGCGTAACTGTAAAATGGAAGACGGGCATGGAGGTGTTGTGATCGGCAGTGAAATATCGGGCGGATGCAACAATGTGTTCGTTGAAAATTGCATGATGGACTCTCCGCACCTGGACCGCATCCTCCGCATCAAATCCAATTCCTGCCGCGGTGGCATCACCGAAAACATCTATATGCGCAATGTCACGGTAGGACAATGCGGTGAGTCCGTTTTGAGGATCAATCTGAACTATGATCCGAATGAGACTTCCATGAGAGGCTTTAACCCTACTGTCAGGAACATCTACATGGAAAATGTAACCTGCAACAAGAGCAAATACGGCGTGCTCATCAATGGCCTTGAAGACGCAGACAATATCTATAACATCAATGTCAAGAACTGCCGTTTCAACGGTGTCACGGATCAGGCAGTCCTAAGAACCGGAAAGAGCCATGACATTCATTTCGAGGACCTCTACGTCAATGGATCTTATGTTTTTCTTGAGAAGCCTTTCAAGAACTATAGCGAGTGGTTGGTTGCCTCGGAGATGAAACGCAATCCCCACGCTTATCTGCTCGATTTCTCGAAGAAACCAAAATGGAGCTATGTCATGGGCATTGAGATGGAAAGCATGCTTGATACCTATTTAAAATATAAAGATCAAGGCATCATCGATTATCTGAAAGAATATCCCACGACAATGATCGATGAAAAAGGCAACATCGTCGGCTACAAGTACAAGGATTTCAATATAGACAATGTGCGTACGGCCCGCTTCATCTATCGCATGAACCAAATGTTCCCGGCAAAAAATCAGGACAAGGCACTCAAAACCCTTTTCAAACAACTTGAAAACCAACCTCGCACGAAAGAAGGCGTATGGTGGCACAAGGCCATATATGCCAATCAGGTCTGGCTCGATGGTATCTACATGGGTCTCCCCTTCTATACCCTCGCAGCTCCGGAGATCAAGGGAGAGAAGAAAGCCGCAAAGTATTGGGATGATGCCGTGGATCAGATCACGAAGACCGACAAGCGCACCTATGATGCCCAAACAGACCTCTGGAAACATGCTTGGGACGAGACGCACACGGCTTTCTGGGCTGACAAGGAGACCGGCCAGAGCCGCCATACCTGGGCCCGGGCTATGGGATGGTACACGATGGCCTGCATAGAGATCCTCGATGCGTTACCCCAGAACTATGAACGGAGGCAGGAAGTGATAGATCTGTTCCGAAAAGCAATGACAAGTGTTGTGAAATATCAGGATCAGAAGAGCGGCGTGTGGTATGATGTACTTGATGTCAAGGACACGCGCAACTACCTTGAAGCAACCGCTTCGTCCATGTTTGCCTATTGCCTGCTGAAGGGTTACCGGATGGGCTATTTGGATGCCAGTTTCAAAGAGGCAGGTGTCAAAGCCTACAATGGTATCATCCGCGAGTTTATCAGAATAGACAAAGATAAGACCATTTCATTGGAAAAATGCTGCTCCGTCAGCGGTTTGGGACCAGCTCCCGGCCCGTTTGTGAAAGAACCGAATTACAAGCGGGATGGTAGTTTTGACTATTATATGAGCGAACCAATCCGCGACAACGATGCAAAGGGAGTCGGACCGTTTGTCTGGGCCAGTCTTGAGATGGAAGCACAGAACCTACCGATCGCAGAAAAATGATCCATAGAACAATTATCCTCACATGCGCATTGGCCGTCGGCATCATAGCTCAGGCGGCCAATCGCATTTTTAGCGTGAAGGCTGGTGATGCAGAAAGTCTGCTGGCAGCCATTCAGCAGGCCAACGAGAGCAACAAGACGGCAGATGCAGAACGTAGCATCATCCTAATCCCTAATGGAACTTACGATTTAGGGAAACGCGTTCTGACAACAATCAGCGGTAATCATATATCGCTCATTGGGCAGAGCATGGATGGGACCATCATTGTAAATGCACCTGACAAGGCGAATGAAGGCATCAGCAAAACAGCAACGATACTTAATAAGAGTGACGGGCTATACATGCAAGATCTGACCTTAAAGAACGCGCTTGACTATTATGGGACTACGTTTGCGGGCAGGGCGGTGTGCCTGCAAGATAAAGGAACGCACACCATCTGCAAGAACGTGAGGTTGCTTTCCTATCAGGACACATACTTTTCTGACAACAACGACACACAGTTTTATTTCGAAGACTGTGAGATCCATGGCACAGTCGACTTCATTTGTGGAGGGAGCGACGTCTACTTTTACCGTTGCACATTGGTGACCGAACCAAGAGACAAAACGGGGGAAGGTCAATGCACCATCACCGCTCCACGCACAAAAGCCGGTCAGACAGGATATGTCTTCATGAATTGTACGATCCGAAACAATCAATCTATGTTTAACTTAGGACGCGGATGGAATGATTCGCCCAAGTGTGCATTCATTCATACACGGATGCTTTCACCGGAAAAGTTAATCCAAACACGGTATTGTGCAAAAGGAATGAACACCGTTAATGTCGAGTTTTATGAATATCACTCAACAGATGCCAATGGCCAGCTGATCACTCCCAAAAGCAACATTGTCACTTTCACAATGAGAAAGGCCGGACAGCAGACGGCAGAAACAGTCATTGGCAAGCAAGATGCCCGAAGGTTCGCCCTCAAGAAGGTCTTCCCTACGTGGCGTCCGGACCGACTTGTCAAGAAACTCCACCATACTTGGAAAGACTAACCTCAAACAGTCATCAGACCGCTTCGTCTCCTGTGGTCTTGGTGCTTTAAGTCAGCCGGCTACCTTCGGCCATTTGCCGCCATTTTGTCTGCCGGCAGTTCCTTGACGCAGCCCTCTACGCCTTCGGCACGCCGGCTGCCAATCTGCCCACCCATCGAAGAAGGCCGTGTCCGGTCTCTTATGACCGATTTTGGGGGGAAAGAATAAAACAGCCTGATAATGCAATGCTTTGAATCAACAAAGTCATGCAAGATCGCTTTAACATGCAAATAACATATCGCCATTGTTTCCCAGCAGAATCCCTTTCATCTCTTGCTCCGTAAGATACTTCGGATAACACTTGATGTGAAATGGGACATGTTTTCCATTGAGTCATGATTGATTGACTACGATATCGCTTTCACCAACTGTCTCTAAAACAACATTGGCTCTTTATCGAGAAAGCTCTCCTGATGAATGGGACGAATTTCGTCATCTGGGTGCAGATGGCCAATCATCAAGGGCGAAAGAGGGTCATGATTTTTGTAATTTTCTTGTGCCCGGGCATGATTATAATTGGCGTAACAATATCGACATCCGTTGATGCAGGTATTGTATTCGCCAAGTCCCCTGCTCTCCATGCACCCACATCCCGGACGGTTTCCCTTGTGTTTCACACTCTTGAAACGCAGCCCGAGGGAATGTTCATAAATCAAGGCTGTCATACAGCCGGAATGGTGGATGCCATATTGGGAATAATCCTCCCGCATACCGCAGGTCTGCAAGTAAAGATGACGGCGATGAGCAATATCTCCCATTCCTTGAGCCAACCGGTTCTTTTCAGCGTCGCCCATAGGCAGGAGTTCCGGCATATTGACGGCCAGTTTCTTGTACCATATCACAAAACTAAAGAGACATCGGTCGGCATGGGGCTGTAATCGTTTGGCCATTTCATCGAAGGTCTCCAGATGTCTTTCTATGCTATATTCGTGGGTAAGAAGAACAGGGTCATAGCGCCAGATGATCTTCTCTTTGCCTACAATAGCTGCCAACCGCTTCAGCGTCTCAATACTTTCATCTATCGAAGGAACATTCGGTTCTATATCCTTGCCATAAGCGGTGATGGTATAATGGAAGTGACAGTTGAAACGGTCAGTAATCTCGTACAGGTCTTTTAAAATGGGGGCATAGTTCTTGCTGCAGAACTCCACCACATCAATCGTCTCAGGAGATAGCTGAATACGATTGACGATATGCGGATAATAGGGATTTCTGCTATATACAAAACCTTCTCGGAATCGCCTGATGAGCCATTCCGAGAAGTAGTTTACCGTATCTGTGCGTCCACCTATATTGAGTATCACACGGAAAAAGTTTTAAAGTTCGTAACCCGGCTGCTTAGCCAAATGGTCCATGTTGGGACGGATATCCTTGTCATAGACCTCCTCTTTCCAACGCTCGGCAGGGATTTCCGTGTAGTCGATGGATAACGACGCCTCGGTGGCCTTAAGATGTTTCTCAGCCAGTTGGGTGAGGTCTTCTATAAACCTCTTCATCTGTTGCTCCGAAAGATGCTTCGGATAACACTTAATATTAAAATGTGGCATAATGTGTATTGTTTGATGGTTGATACTTTGATTTGTTGATTACTTTCCGGCATTGGGGGGCCGGGGCATACATGTTGCCATGATAGCCCTTGGCCACTGTGGGGTCTCGGGGGGATAGTCAACTCAACTGGGTCAAGCCGTTTCTCCGTTAGGCTTCAACCTCGGTCGGCGGGACGCGATTTTTAATCGCGTTTCGACGACGAGAGGCCCGTGGCAGCGCAAAGTTACACAATCTTGAAACGTTCTCCAAACTTTATGGCTAATTGTTGCGCCGTCTGCCCCTAATTCGCCAATGGCATCGTCCATTTCTTGCGGATATTGCGATAGGCCAGGTAGACAAGCTTGTAAAGTGCGTCGTCTGTCGGAAAGACGCCCTTAGTCTTCGTGACTTTTCGGACTTGACGGTGGTAACCCTTTACGGTATTGGTGATGTAGATGATCTTACGGATGGCCGTAATATATTGAATATATATCACGCCACGGTTCTGAAGGTCGGTCAGAATACCGAGCTAAAAGTTAGCACCTTCACTGTGAGACACATACATACCCAGCAAGTCCTTGCGGTCGTTCTTGTCAATGCCGATGACATTATAAATGGCACGCGACTCTGCGGAGCCCTTG
>JALFRV010000266.1 GCA_022778905.1 Prevotella sp.
AGGTTGTCGATGCAGGAAGTGATGAGGAGCCGGTCGCCGAATTTGTCACAATGGACGAGCGCCTTGTTGGTGTTGACGACCTGCTTGAGGTCGATCGGCCGGTCCACGTAGTGGGTGAAGGCGGCGTTCTTGTAGAAGGCCTTGTAGCCGTTGACGATCGTTTCGAGGTCGGCATCGGTGCGGACGACCTCGGTGGCGAAGATTCCGCGGGCGAAATCGCCGCGGTAAGGGATGAAGTCGATGGAGGCTTCAAGATGGCCCTGCACCTGCATGAGGCTCTGACGGATCTCGGGCACGTGCTGATGAGTGAAGGCCTTGTAGATGCTGATGTTGTCGGTCCGCCAGGAGAAGTGGGTCGTCGCTCCGGGCTTCTGTCCCGCGCCGGTGGAGCCGGTGATGGCATTGACGGACACGTCGCGGTCGATCAGGTGCATGGCGGCAGCCGGGAGAAGCCCTAGCTGGATGCACGTGGCGAAGCAACCGGGATTGGCCACGCGACGGGCACGGGCGATGCGGTCGCGGTTAATCTCGGGCAGGCCGTAGACGAAGCCCTCGGATGTCGGTCCGAGCCGGAAGTCCTGGGCCAGGTCGATGATCCTGACGTGGTCCGGAACAGGATGTTCCTCGAGGAAAGCCCGGCTCTTGCCGTGGCCGAAGCAGAAAAACACGACATCGACATCCGCGAGGGGCAGCTCGGCCGTGAACCGCAGGTCGGTGTCGCCATAGAGCCCTTCGTGGACGTCGGTCAAGCGGTTTCCGGCGTTGCTTTCACTGTTGACGAAGCTGATTTCGGCCTCGGGGTGGTTCAAGAGCAGCCGGATGAGTTCGCCGCCCGTATAGCCGGCTCCGCCTAAAATTCCAATCTTAATCATATAAAGCAAGTTGTTGATGACAGGGGAATGCGTGCTTTCGACACCGCGAAGACCTTTGTCCGTTTGACTCAAACCGGTCATCAGACCGCAGCGTCTTGATTGTACCTGTTTGTTCATGCAGCCCGCCCGCTTCCATCCGCTTGCCGGGCAGCTTGCCTGCCGGTCGTCCCCGACGTAGCCATCTACGCCTTAGGATCCCCGACAGGCAGTCTGCCTGGCCATCGAACTAAATCAGTCAGGGCACTGATGTCCGGTCCGGTTTTAATACATTTTCTTTTTAGGCATGCAGATCCATAGGATGATGTAGCCCGTCACACCGGGGAAACCGACAGACATGATGGTCAACACGACCCAAGCGAGGCGCACCAACGCCGGATCCCAGTCGAAATACTCGGCGATGCCGCCACAGATGCCGGCGATCCAGCGATCATTTGAACGTTCTAATTTTTTTCCAGTCATATGCTATTTGATAACAGTTTGTTATCCGTTAGACGCATCAGGCTGTCAGAAAGTTGCAATGCGGGTGCCGAAAAGCATCTTTTCAGCGTTTCTCGTCGGGATGAATGCCATAGTAGACACGCAGCGGCGTGCTCGACACCTTGATGAATCCCTTGGCCTCGTCGGCTGTCCAGCCATGCTGCATCTCGCCATATTCGCCGAGCTTCGACTTCGTGAGGTCGTCGTCGGAGTCGATGCCGACGGTCTGGAAGCTGTAGGGGCGGAGCTTGAGGATCGCCGTGCCGTTGACGTGGCGCTGGCTGCTGGTGAGCATGGCCTCGATGTCCGGCATGACCGGTTCGAGATACTGGCTCTCGTGGAGGAACATGCCATACCAGTTGGCCACCTGATCTTTCCAGTACTGCTGCCACTTCGAAAGGGTCGACTTTTCCAAGAGGCGGTGGGCTTCGATGATCAGCAGCGGTGCGGCAGCCTCAAAGCCTACGCGGCCCTTGATGCCGATGATCGTGTCGCCGACGTTGCAGTCGCGGCCGATGGCATAGCTCGCGCCGATCTCCTCGATCTTCTGGATGGCCTTGATCTTGTCTTCGAACGGCTCTCCGTTGACAGCCACGATCTCTCCCTTGCTGAACTTGATGCGCAGTTCGGCCTCTTCGTCCTGTGCGGTGACATGCTTCAGATAGGCCTCTTCGGGCAGTCCCTGAGCCGGATCGAGCAGTTCGCCGCCGCAGATGCTGGTTCCCCAGATGCCGACATTATAGCTGTACTTGAGCTTGGTGAAGTCGGCGGTGAAGCCATGAGCATTGAGGAAGTCGACCTCTTCCTTGCGCGAGAGGGCCTTGTCACGCGTGAGCGTGATGATGTCGATGCCTGGTGCCATGACGAGGAAGGTCATGTCGAAGCGGATCTGGTCGTTTCCGGCACCGGTGGAGCCGTGGGCGATGGCGTCGGCACCGATCTCCTTCGCATAGCGGGCGATGGCCAAGGCCTGGAAAATGCGCTCGGATGAGACCGAGATGGGGTAGGTGTTGTTGCGGAGCACATTGCCGAAGATCATGTATTTCAGCGACTTTTCGTAATATTCCTGTGTCACGTCGAGCGTCACATACTGTACGGCGCCTAACTTGTAGGCATTCTCTTCGTTGCGCTTCAGCTGTTCGTCGCTGAACCCGCCCGTGTTGGCGCAGGCGGCATAGACCTCCCATCCGTCGAGCGCCAGTTTCATCACCGTGTAAGAGGTGTCCAATCCGCCACTGAAGGCGACCACTACCTTTTTCTTGTTAGCCATATCGTTTTGTTTTAATTGTGATAGTCTGTACTGTCTGTATATTTTTTCCCTGCATTCTGCGTATGACTTCCGGTCTGACAATCGGATACCTTCGTTTTGTCTCTAATCCGTCAGTCCCGCTTGCTAATCCTTGATCTTTGGGAATTCGCCGTCAATTTTCCGAATTCTTTCCACGACCTCTGCCGGCAGTTTGGCCGGCAAATGCTCCTCGGGATCGTAGAGCATGGCGGTGCAGATGCAGTATTTTCGGCCGGTGCGATGGAGCACATCTACGTTGATGCAGCCTTCGCATCCGCGCCAGAAAGCCTCGTCATCGGTCAGATCTGAGAACGTGACCGGGTGGTAGCCGAGCTGTGTGTTCATCTTCATGACGGCAGATCCGCTGGTGAGCGAGAAGATCTTGGCGTGCGGCCAGCGCGTTCTGGCCAGTGTGAACGTGAGGTTCTTGATCTGCTTTGATACGCCGAGCCCACGGAAATCGGGGTGCACGATGAGCCCGGAGGTGGTGACATATTGCTTGTTTCCCCATGTCTCAATGTAGCTGAAGCCTGCAAACCGGTTGCCTTGCAAGGCAATCACGGCTTTTGCTTCCCGCATCTTGGTGGCCAAGTACTCGTGAGTGCGCTTCGCAATGCCTGTCCCGCGCACTTTTGCAGCATTGGCAATCGTCTCTAAAATGGTGTCGACGTATTTCTCATGCGAAGCATCGGCAACGACCACTTTAATCTCTTCCATTTTCTTCGTTGTTTGTTTGATAACGTTATTCTTGTCCTTTCCTGCCGGCGGATGCCGTCTTCGGCAGCGTCGAAGGGCAGGAGCCGCTTATACCTGTCATAGCTGTTGCTTTTACCTATAATATAAAACGCTCATACCTGTTATACATATGGCTTGCGTCTGCTGTATCCATTGATTCTGCCTATTATATCCATTGCTTATGCCTGTCATATTTATTGCTTGCTTCTGTCATATACATTGTTTATACCTATTATATATATTGCATCCATCTATAAGATTCTTGCCTGCACCTACAATATATAGGACAGCGCTGAACCTCTTGCTTTCCGTAGTTCAAATCATTCTTCCGGCTTGCCTGAAAGCATGTTCCGCCGCCAGAAGATTCAATAGATCATGTGCGGAAAGTAATTTTTCAGTTCGTTGACCACTTCATTCTGGCTTACGCCTTCCTTAAGGACGATGAGGATGGTGTCATCGCCTGCGATGGTCCCGATGATCTGCGGGAGGCTGCTGTTGTCAAGGTTGTAGGCGATCGAACTGGCATATCCTGGTCGGGTCTTGATGACGCCGATGTTGCCGGAGAAGCTGATGGAGACGAAACCGGAGGTCTGAAGCATCTCGGTAACGGTCTGGGGCTTCGAGATGCGCTTGTACATGGTCTCGTTGGGGAGTACGTATACGTACTTCCCGTTCATGCTGGCGGCCTTCGCAACCTTCAATTGCTTGAGGTCACGGCTGAGCGTTGCCTGCGTGAGAACGAATCCCTCGTTGTTCAATTCCTGCAATACCTCTTCCTGGGAGCCCATTTCCTTGCTCGATATCAGCATTTTCAGTGCTTCCAACCTTTTATTCTTGGCCTTCATATGTGTATTATTATGCAATTGTCGGGTGCAAATATACAAATTATTGAATATATAACCAAATTATCTGGGGATAAAATGTATATTATCTTAAAGTTGCTTGTCAATGGACGAAAAAAAAACAAACGGAAGTGCATTATTAAAATTATCTAAAACCGAAACCTATTTGTTTTTTTTTGTTTATATTTGCAAGTTATATAGCTTATACTAAATTTTTAGAAATGGAAAATACAAAAGTAAAACCTGCTGATGGTAAATTGGGGGTTATGGTTGTAGGGTGTGGCGCTGTCGCAACAACCTTCATGACCGGTGTGTTAATGGTTCGCAAAGGGCTTGGAAAGCCTATCGGGGCAATGACTCAATATGACAAAATCAGAGTGGGTAAAGGTGAGGGTAAGCGATACTTGCACTATGCAGATATCGTACCATTGACCAAATTAGACGATATCGTCTTCGGTACATGGGATGTGTATCCTCAGAATGCTTATCAGTCGGCAATCTACTGTGAGGTTCTGAAGGAGAAGGACATCAATCCGGTACGTGACGAATTGGAGAAGATCGTTCCCCTGAAAGCCGCATTCGACAAGAACTTCGCCAAGAGACTTGATGGGGATAACGTGAAAGACTGCAAGACACGCTGGGAGATGGTGGAAGCGCTGCGCGAAGACATCCGCCGGTTTAAGGAGGAGAATGGTTGCGCCCGTATCGTTGTGATCTGGGCTGCATCGACTGAGATCTTCGTGCCCTACAACGAGCAGTGTCACGGCACGCTGGAGGCTCTGGAAAATGCCATGAAAACTGATGACCGCGAGCACATCGCCCCATCTATGTGCTACGCTTATGCCGCATTGGCAGAAGGTGCACCGTTCATCATGGGTGCTCCCAACACGACTGTCGACATTCCGGCCATGTGGGAAATGGCTGAAAAGACAAAGATGCCGATCGCCGGCAAGGACTTCAAGACCGGGCAGACGTTGGTGAAGAGTGGATTCGCACCGATCATCGGGACCCGCTGCTTGGGTATGAGCGGGTGGTTCTCGACCAACATCTTGGGCAACAGAGACGGTCTGGTGCTCGACGAGCCTGCCAATTTCCATACGAAGGAGGTCAGCAAGCTGTCTACCTTGGAGACCATTCTGAAGGGCGACGTGCAGCCTGATCTCTATGGGGACATCTATCACAAGGTGCGCATCAACTACTATCCTCCGCGCAATGACAACAAGGAGGGATGGGATAACATCGACATCTTCGGCTGGATGGGTTATCCGATGCAGATCAAGATCAATTTCCTCTGCCGCGATTCTATCCTCGCAGCACCGCTGTTGCTTGACCTTTGCCTGTTGTCTGACTTGGCAGCCCGCGCCGGCAGATGTGGCATCCAGCGCTTCCTGAGCTTCTTCCTGAAGAGTCCGATGCATGACTATACGAAGGGTGAGGAGGCTGTGAACAATCTCTATCAGCAATATACGATGCTCAAGAATGCCATCCGCGAGATGGGCGGCTATGAGGCTGATGAAGAGATCGACTGATATTCGGAGCAATCGGAAATGAAAACAGGGGGATAAGTCTTTGGCTTATCCCCCTGTTATTTTGATGTGACGGAAGGGTCGGATGCGCTTCCGCCTGTAGGCTGATGTTCTGTCTGGCCCCTGCAGATACCTGACTGACGGTTGGCAGACGGCTCATCGGTTCATCTCAAAACCTATGCGCACGCCGTCATAATTCTTGCTCAGGTCGGAGATGGTTTGCAGGTTGCTGTTTCCGCTCATCGCGGCTACGGTCTGCAGAACGGTCAGCAGCTTCTTCGACTCCATGAGGAAGCTCATGCCGGAGACTGACTTTTTGGCATAGACTGGCATCGAGAAGAGCAGTGTCTTGAGCATGATCTTCTGCTCGTTGGGCTCATAGGTCCATGTCCCACTGATGTTCTTGCCTCCTAAGAGGCCTGTGAAAGTCTTATCTTGATTGAACACTAAGCGGGTGTTGGAACGCTTGAATCCGAACTGACTGTAGGTCTGTCCGAGCTTTTCCTTAACCGTTTTGGCGGCCACTTCGCCACCTGCCTTGGCCAGCATGTTGTCACTTGTGAAGGCTACGCCGGGGTTGTAATAGTTCCAGGTGCCATAGATGTCGCTCTCGGAGGGCTTGTCTATTCCGAGCACACTTGACAGGACGTTGCCGATGGTCTGTCCGTCGGTCATGGCTCCGAACACGCTTCCGAGCACATTGCCTCCGTTTGCCTGCGTTCCAGTTCCTGTTCCGGAGGAGAGTCCGCCACAGCTCGTCAGGGCCAGCAATGCCAGTCCCACCGTCATCATTTTCATTTTCTTCATTCTTTTGTTTTCTGTTGTCGTTTGATATGGATCGGTCAGGCGCGGGGAACGATTGCCGCGGGCGCCGGCCGGAATTGTTATGTCAAGGTTTTAGACGTAAAAAACGAGGCATTGGTTTAATCCCGATGGGTTCATGAAATCACAAAGTCTTTGTCATCCTTGTTAGTTTGTGCTTCGCGACCGCTTGCGTGCGCTTTCATGCAGATTACCTGCCGGCTTACTCAACATAGCCTGCTACGCCTTCGGAAGCCTGTCAGGTAATCTGCCTATCCGTCGAACAAAAACCAGTTCGGGCTCTAATGACTGATCCGGGTTTAATGACCGGTCTCGTCTCTTATCGTTTTTAATTGATTTGTACCGTGGTTCCAACCGTGCTTAGGACCGGATGCTGCCGGTGGGGATGGTTCTGTCACTCGTTTCGTCCGAAGATTCTGAGGAGGTAGAGGAACAGGTTGATGAAGTCGAGATAGAGCGTCAGGGCGCCGAGGAGGGCTGTCTTCTGCGCGCTTTCGTCGACATCTGTATGCATGGCAAGCATCTGCTTGATCTTCTGGGTGTCCCACGCCGTGAGCCCTACGAAGATCAGTACGCCGATGTAGCTGATGATGAGGTCCATGCCCGGGCTCTTGACGAAGAACACGTTGACCACTGTCGCGATGATGATACCGATGAGGCCCATGAAAAGCAGGCGCCCGATGGACGAGAGATCTCGCTTGGTCGTGTAGCCGTAGAGGGCCATCACGCCGAAAGTGCCGGCTGTGATGAGGAATACTTTCGTGATCAGCATGGACGAGTAGACGGCAAAGATCGATGAGAGCATGGCGCCGTTGATCACCGAGAAGAGGATGAACAGCAATGTCGCCGTGGTCAGCGAGAGCCGCCGGATGGCAGAGGTGATGCCGATGACCAATGCCAGTTCGCCAAGGATCAGGCCCCACATGATTGCCTTGTTCGTATAGATGGCCATCATCAGGTTGGGCGATGTGGCCACGCCATAGGCGGTGACGGCGGTGATGACCAGTGCAAGGGTCATCCAGAGATAAACTTTCCGCATCAGCACGGGGAGTGCCAGCGACAGCGATCCTTCCTTTTCGCGGATCATTCTTTCTAATTCCTGTATTTCCATTTCTGTCTTTTTTCGGGTAAATATGTGTTTGCAAATATAGCCTTTATTGTGCATACGGCAAAATCAATGCCATGTTTTTCTGAATTATTCAATTTATTTAGTTTTTTCACCGGCAATATCTGAGAGATACGTAATAGGTGGGGGCGCGGTCCGGGAGACGACGATGAGCTTACAGGGGAAGGGTTCCGGACGGGGCGGATGACAGTTTGTCTCATGGGGCTTCTGACACCCGTGCGGAGCATAGCTGTCGGATGGCGTCGGCGGAAGATAGCTTTGGGGCCTCTATAGCTATCCTTTGGGGCGCGCAGAGCTATGCTTTTCGATCCCCGGAGCTATCCTCTGTGCAGGCATGCCGGAAAGTGCCTTAGGCAGGGCGTTTTCGTCTGTCAAAGAGCCGGGTGCCGGACAGGGGGCTACAGGGGGCGCGACGGGGTCAATGGTGTTCCAGTCCGCCCTCTGTTGTCCATTCCCACTTGCGGCGCATAGGGTTGAACTGTAGCCCTCGCTTGACAAAAATACTCCAGTGTTCGTTCAGTTTGAGGTCTAAACGCATGCCGTATTGGTGGGTCGGGCAGATGGGGTAGAACAGCGGAGTGATCCGGTCGGCCGTGGGAGCGTATTGTCCGTAGAAGCCTATTTTTATCCGGTCGTTGACCTGATAGCGGACCATGCCGTCGACGGAGAAGTTGTTTTGGGAGAAGCCCCATGCGCTGTTGATCTTTGACAAGGCGGTCCCGGCCGTGAAATCGAATCTCCCGGTCGTATAGTTGCGCATGAGGCAGACGTTCCGGGCATCCATCAGTCCGGGCAAGGTGATTGTTGTGGCCCCGATACCGTCAATGGGCGGCAGCGGCTGCAGGTGGCTCAGGTCGGGCAAGGCCAAAGGCGAGACTGGCGGGAAAGGGTCGGTTGGGAAGGGCTTGGGCAAGGTCCGGTCGGGTAGGAGGGGGAGAGCTTTCATTCGCGTCACTTCCTGCAGAGGGCGCATTTTCATGCGGATGGAGTCAGCGGACGATTCGGGCAGGCGGGCAGGACGATGGTCCTGAGCCTGTGCGAGGGTCATCGTAAAGAGGAGACAGGCCGTGAGGATCAGTTTGCAGGCAATGCCGCGGACGTAGAAGATCCGGCGGTTCGGGGCGCCCGAAATCTTCCGATGCAACGTCATGGGGAACGTCGGCAGGTGGCTCCCGCCGTCTTTAGCCTTGACGCTCTTAAACGCCAGCGCCTCGAGCTTGCCTCTGAAGATCATGGGCGGCTTCGTTTTGTCTTTCGCTAACAACTTGTTGATCTTATCCATAGAGTCGAAGTTTGAACGTTGGACGCTTGCCCGGCGCGCGCTCATCGGTGGCGTTGCCGCCGAAATGTTCCGTCATCGTCCTGACGTAATGCCGTCCGAGGCCATAGTCGTTCATCTCATGGCGATTGCCGTGTGACAGCCATATAATTTGTGGAAGATGGCTGTCGGTGCCGGCATCACGATCAAGGCAATAGCTTGCATGCATACGTCTGCAATGCAAAGATAATCTTTTTCGGATCAACTGATTCATTTTGATAAGACTAAATAAGAATTCACGACCATTATGGCCAATGTAGTCGAGAATTAATATCAATTTTTCGATTGGACGAAACATGTGAGATCCTTACCATGTTATTCCTTTCGACTGTAATGTCTCCTTTGGAATGGCTGGCCCGAACACCACTGCCACCTTCCCCGCTCGGCTTGCCATCCTGCTCGCCGTGGGTGGTGTGGTTTGCTTGAAAGCTATATAAGCCACCGCTTTTCTGCCTTCGTCTGGACATCTCGGCATCTGTCTGTGCCTGCAATACGGGCGAACCCATGCCTCGTTGCGCATCTTCCCTGGCGCCTTTTTGAGGTCGCTGGCATCAGTCCGCGTAGCAACAGCTTCGGGCAGAATCATCGGATCACATTCTCTTTTTGTCCGGAAACAGGAGTCACGATGGCATAAAAGTTTGGCGAGTATGAGAAAAAGAAAAAGGCAAACATAGATTCACGTCGCTTCAAACCTTGACGTTATATTATATATAATGTGTCCCTTTTTCGACCATGCGATTTGACTTGATATAGATCATTTATCGTCGATTTTACACAGATTTTACAAATTTATTTCCAAAAAGTTTTGTGCGTTTGAAAAATAGTATTAACTTTGCATTCGCTTTTCGGGAAACAATCACTCACAATGATAACGTAACGATGAGTCGGGACCTCTCGGAAGAGAAGTCACGAGGTCGGGCAAAGCAAGCCTGATGCGTTCTTTGATAAGATTACATAGACAGTTAAAGTAGTACAAGAAGTTAGTGCGATTTTGTTTCTTTAATGGAACTTGATTGTCACTGGGTATGAATGAATACCGAACCGTTCAATTTTATTGACAGACTTCAGTTATTATTCGGAGCGTGCTGGGTACAGGTACACATTCGGTTCAGATGGTCGGGTCCGACATTCTTTTTGGTGTTCGGTT
>JALFRV010000276.1 GCA_022778905.1 Prevotella sp.
CAATTTTATGATGAACATCTGCTCGGCACTCACTGCCTACTGTTTCTTTGACAACAAGCCAGAGGCATTGCCTGTGCATATAGAAAAGACAAGGCAATTGGAACTGTTTGCATACTAATCTTATCCCGAACTCACGTATCAATCATCCATACCCACCGTAATTCCATACCCAGCGTAGGGGCGGATCGGCGTATCCGCCCGCAAGCAATGATGTGCGCGACTGATACATATATATAGGAATGCAACGTGCTGACCAACGCTCCTTGCGGACGGATATCGCCTTGATCCCGTCTGTCGGACCGATAAGGGCCGGATACGCATTGAGGGATAAGAATGGCCGCCCGGACCATCTCTTATCCCTCAGCTTTGCAGCCCTTTCCCTCCGATGTGTGGCGGGACGGGCCGTTTGACCATCTGTTATTTCGCGACAGTCTTGACGCTCGTGCCGTCGGCATGGCGGATGACGTAGACCTGCCCGGGCACTATGGTGCTCACGCGACGGCCGTTCAGGTCATAGACGGCATCGGCCTTCTGACCCGGAAGGATCGGCAGGGTGCTGATGCGTGTCACTGTCGACTCAGCGCCATACACGCAGACGACGTCGCCTATAACTTTCACGGGTATGCTGATGACCGCATAGAGCTTCCCGGAGGTGAACTTCGCCTTCAGCGTAATCTCGATCTCACCGAGCAGGGGGCCAAGCGTACCACCGGTGATGGTGGTCTTCTGCTTCGTGTCAATGGTCGTTACGCCGTCGGAAGTGGTCCCCGCGAGGTTCGTCAACTTGATGGTTCCGACGCTCATACCGCCGAAGCTGAAGTCTTTCAGCGTGAGGTTGTAGGTCTCGTCGGCGTTTTTGTCGAGGGTGATCACGACGTCTTGCATCTTCGTTGGCTTGCCCCCGTCCAGCGAAACGCTTAATGAGTCGGTGTAATCTGTGGCCATGGCAGTCATGGCAAGCATGGCCATGGCTATGAACGTGTAAATTCTTTTCATTTGACGGTTGGTTTTATTTGAGTTTGTAGATGATTCCTACGGATCCGAAAATGGGGTAGAGCGTCTGCTCTATGGTGTGGAAGTCGCTGTGATGGACGCCGTTCAGCCCCCACTCAAGATCGGCATACAGTCCCCACTTGCGGCCGTACTGCCAGTCGAGGCCTACATCCGCGCCCCAGAGGAAGCGCCGCATGTGGCTCGTGAAGTCGTAGGTGCCGCGCGTGCCCTCATCGCTTCCGATCTCCACTTTGGGTCCCGTGGGGTCGCCGACACGCAGGTAGCCGTTGTGGGCATGGCCTGTAAAGCTGTGCGTAAATGCGTAAGAGACGTAGGGGCCGGCCTTGATGGTCAGCTTAGGGGTGACATTGAAGCCAACCATGACAGGCATCGTGATCATCCACTGGCGCACGATGGTCTCCACGTCTCCCGTGAACATACCCTCGAGAGACTGTCCGCCGCGGACGATCTCCATGTGATAGTTCTTCACCTGGGCATCTTCCCGCATGTCCTTGTCTTCGCTGTGGATGCCGGCGATGATGCTCCATGGACCGCCGATCGGTTTTCTCGCGTCCATTCCGAGCAGCAGATTGGGCTGCAGCTTATAGTCGTTGAGCTTGCGGATGGTTGCCGGGAGCCCCACGGGCGCCGTCCCACCGATGTTGTAACCAATGCGGGAGTAGATTTGCAGATCGTCTGAAAAACGGCTTTGTGCCGTGGCCGTCAGGGCCATCAGGCAGCAGAGTATGGCGGATTGTATTTTTCTCATTTTCTCATTCCTCCTTTTCGCAGATGACACTGATCTTGTCCACAAGCAGCCGAGAGCCGATGGCGCCCTCAAACTTGTCGCCTTCGTAGCTTGAAGAGCATACGACGGTGAGGTTGTAGCCGCGTTCCTCGAGCAGCGAAGTGTCGATGTCGCCCATGTAGACGAATGCGATGTCAAACTCGGTCCATTCCTTTGCCTCCTTCACCGGCGTCAGATCGGCGATCGCGATGATCTGTGGGCTGGTCTTGACGTTGTCTCCATAGAGCACGACGGGATTGCCCGCGTCGTCGTGGTTGCGGTAGAAGACGGCGTAAATGGCGGCACTGTCCGTGCGCCCGGCTATGATGTTGCCCTTCTGATCCTGGTATTTCGGGCCGGGCGAGTATTTGTACCAGCCTTTCAGACGCAGCGGCTTGCGGTCGAAGGGGATGCCGAAGCGGGTTGCCTTCATGGCATTGGCGAGCGCCGAATACAAGTCAAACTGGCCGAGGAACATGTTCCCGGCGGCGATGCGCTTGTTGACCAATTCGCCCAAGGAGCCTGTACTGCGCGTCGTCAGCTGGATGCAGGCGCCGTCGAAGCCGTCTTTGAGCGGCACGGAGGGATAGTCTTCAGGTGCCGCACTGCCCATGCTGAGCTGGAATCCCGGGTTTCCCGTCGCCCAATAGTCGCCGAATGTGCCGTCGGGAAACTCGTTGTGCCATACGTAATATTTATGGTCTTTCGTCTCCAACTCATAGTTCTCGAAATTGTAGACCAGCGTATCCTTCACGGCTCGGGCCACCGGCGTGAACCCCACTTGATAGCTGCGGTGCCACCTTCCGTCTTCCGAGGTCACCGTGTAGCGCACCTTTCCGGCCGAGAAATCGTGCGTGCTGCCGCTCGGGGGATTGATGGTGGCGCCTGGAGTGAGCTTGAATGTCGGCGCGAGGGCGGTCAGGTCGGCATGCCGGCGCACGTTGAAGTTGATCGTACTGTCTGATGACAGAATCTTCAGAAGCGTGTCGGAGGGCGAAAAGAAAATGCTGAGCGGATCGGCTGTGGGCACGGCTGCTTCTTCAATGTCACACTCGGCGTTGAGCGGTTCGTCCTTGAAGCAGGAAACAAATGTGGTGCAAAGCGCTAATCCTATGCAGAGATGGATCTTATGCATGTAATCTATGATTCATAAAAACGCTGCAAAGATACGCTTTTTATCGTTTCTCCCAAAGTTTTTCAAGCATTAAACGTAATTTTGGCAACAACCGTGCCGATTTTGAATAATTTAAGTGTGGGAATCCGATCTTTTTCATTTTTAATCAGTATCTTTGCCGGGAATTAATTCCGAAAGAAATGAAGATTGCACTGATAGGCTACGGGAAGATGGGGCACATGATTGAAGAGATCGCCCGGAAGCGTGGCCATGAGATTGTCAGCATTATTGATATCGGCAACCAGGACGATTTTGACTCGCCCGCGTTTGCGTCCGCTGACGTCGCCATAGAGTTCACCAGTCCCACCGCCGCCTATGATAACTACCTCCGGGCATTCAGGCATGGCGTGAAGGTAGTGTCCGGATCGACCGGCTGGATGAAAGATCACAAGGCCGAAGTGGAGGCCTTGACCAAAGACGGGGCACACACCTTGTTCTGGGCTTCCAACTTTTCGATCGGCGTGGCGATATTCTCCGCCGTCAACAGATACCTCGCCCGCATCATGAATCAGTTTCCCCAGTACGACGTGGAGATGGAGGAAACGCATCACGTCCATAAGCTCGACGCGCCTTCCGGCACCGCTATCACCCTGGCGGAAGATATCCTCGCGGAAGTCGGACGCAAGCAGTCATGGAAACTCGGGACCACCGTGTGGGACGATGGGCATGTGGACGGATCGGCCGAACACGAAGAACGGGAGCTCCTCATCAACAGCGTGCGGCATCAGGAGGTGCCGGGCATCCACACCGTAAGCTATGACAGCGAGGCCGACAAGATCATGATCACCCACGATGCGCATTCCCGCAAGGGCTTCGCATTAGGCGCCGTGCTCGCCGCAGAATACACCCGGGATCACCGGGGACTGCTTACGACAAGCGATCTTTTTAAATTCTGAACCTCTGAAAAGCAACTTTGAATTACACTGAAGCAAGATGATTGACAAGGAAAAGGCAAATCTGAATATGAAAAAGCAATGGGCCAAGTTCATCGCAGTGCTCATTTGTTACCTCCTCTTTCTCTTTTGGGTGAAGAGTCTGTGGGGTTTGCTCGTCATACCTTTTATCTATGACGTTTACATCACTAAGAAGATCAGGTGGCAGTGGTGGAAAGACGCCGAGCGGCCTGTGCGCTTCGTGATGAGCTGGGTGGACGCCTTGGTGTTCGCCTTGGTAGCTGTCTACTTCATCAACCTGTTTTTTTTCCAGAACTTCGTGATCCCTTCGTCGTCGCTCGAGAAGAGCCTGCTCACGGGTGACTATCTCTTCGTGAGCAAGGTCAGCTATGGCCCGCGCATCCCGCAGACCCCTCTGACGATGCCGCTCACGCAACATACGCTCCCGATCATCAACACCAAGTCCTACATCGAATGGCCTCACTGGGACTATCGGCGTGTGAAAGGACTCGGCAATGTCAAGCTCAACGATATCGTGGTGTTCAATTATCCGGCCGGAGATTCATTGGTCAACGAGCCCGAATTTCAGGCGGCCGACTACTATCAGCTTGCTTACTCGTTCGGGCAGCAGCTCTACGAGCAGGAGACGCCTGATCCCATTGATGTCCGGACGCTGACTCCGCAGCGGCAGCGGGATTACTTCGACTGGATCTACACATTGGGACGGAACTACATCAAGGATAATCCGAACAAGTTCGGAGACATCATTTCGCGCCCGACAGACCGTCGGG
>JALFRV010000288.1 GCA_022778905.1 Prevotella sp.
CGGGGTGGGCTTGTTATGGGCGGCCTGTCGCACCATGTTCTTGTCACGTTGGATTGATTGCGGGCGGATCCGCGGATCCGCCCCTACGATGGATCGGTGATCATCGGACTGAAATATCGGTTCTTGCGGACGGGCACAAGGTCCGCCCCTCATTCCATTGTATTTATTTCATGAAAAAACAACACGTCATTCCACGCTCAACTTTTCTCACTTCGCATTGACAATACGTCCGTCCCATCATTTCGTTGATACGATTTAACCACTTGACAGCGGCATCATTCAACACGCAATAATTCTAATTTCTCATTGCCAACCGGCTTTTTCGTGCATCCAACATCCCACATTTGAACTTGCCGAAAGGGGTAACTACACAGCGGTAATAGCCTTCTCAACAGATGTGCATGGTCACCGGTCAACTTCACCTGCCAACGAACATATGTTCATCGGCCATTTAAGTTAACTTCATCGGCCAACCAACATATGTTCTCAGGCCAACCAACATATGTTCATGATGATGCCTGATTTCTTTGTGATTATGCCTGATTTTACTTCACACGGTTTGTTATGTTGCTACTGAATTGGTTTACATGTTTTTTACTTGCTTCCTGAAAAGCTTTACACTACCGGTTAAATTCCACTGTGATTACCGCGGAATAGTTACCGAAAGGGAGCCAATCATTAAAAATTACTAAACTTTGCACACCGTCCGACCGGTATAGGCTGCCATCCGAGGCGATTTCCGTACCTTTGCTGTATATGGTATAGCTATGCCCTTTCTATTATCAAATAGGTGGGAAAGCTCAAACCGGATCACTTTCTTGCATGACCTAACAACAAGATATGAAAACAAAGGCATTGTTTTTCGATATAGACGGTACGCTCGTCAGCTTTGAGACGCACCGCATCCAGCAGTCTACCGTCGAGGCGCTCACCGCTGCCAAGGCACGCGGCGTGCAGATCTACATCGCCACGGGACGTCCATTGAGCATCATTCACAACATCGGTCAGATCGAGACCTTGATTGACGGCTACGTCACGACCAACGGTGCGCTCTGTCTGAAAGGCCAAGAGGTGATCGCCCGACATGCCATCCCTTGGAGCAACGTTGAGACCATGGTCGAGGCTGCGACGGCCTGCGACTTTCCGGTCATCATCGTGGGCGAGAGCCGCTGTGTGGTCCACAACTTCAAGGATCAGGTCGATCGCATCTTCCGGGTGGGTCTCGGCGTCGACAACATCGACTATTCGGAGTCCATCGACGATATCCGCGGGGAGGACATCCTGCAGATGACGCCATTCGTCGACGAGACAGAGGAGCAGCAACTCATGTCCCTCCTACCCTCCTGCATATCCGGACGGTGGCACCCGGAGTTCACAGACCTGACCTCGAAAGAGGCCGACAAAGGTCGGGGACTGCAGGCCATGGCCTTCCATGAGGGGTTCCATATCAGCGAGACGATGGCCTTCGGCGACGGCGGCAATGACATCCCCCTCATCCGGGCAGCCGGGATCGGCATCGCAATGGGCAACGCAGGCACCGGCCTGAAAGCCGTAGCCGATTATGTGACGACATCCGTGGATGACGATGGAATCGCCCGCGCCCTCCGCCATTTTCAGGTGATTGATTGACAAATTGCCTGTCTATAGGAAGCCGCCCCGGCCTCACCGATGGATGGGGAGTTCGTCTCGAATGGGCGGATCGTCAGTCCGCACTCAACGGTTTCTATACGCCTCGCCCCCATTCCTGCCGCAGGGGCGGATCGGCGTATCCGTCCGCAATGAAGAGACACATCGAGCAATTCTTCAATGTCAGCGTCAGCTGCGGCAAATACCAGCACAGCCAAACAACCGTCATTCACTCCCAATCCACTCCCTACGGCATGCAGGGGCGCCCATTCCTGCCGTAGGGGCGGATCGGCGTATCCGCCCGCACGTTGCCCCAATAGGAGCGCAGGCTTCTATCCTGCCTCATCCGGCGGGCCTTGTGCCCGTCCGAAAGGGGCGAAAGCATGGTCAGCAGGAGCCTCCCCCGGCCCCTATGACACGGCATGGCATAGCGCTTCGGAAAAGATGCGGATGGACTGTGTGGAGGAAAAGCGAAAAATGTGCCTTACAAGCGAACGGGATTGTCAAAAAAGTGTTACCTTTGCAGAGGCCAAAGCATGTACAGTGAGCAACGATGATGAATGATGAGATCTTCCGGAAGAATGTCCTGCTCCTCTCCCAAGTATCGGAGGAGGAGCGACGGACCATGCCCAAGGGCGACACGCCGCTGCCTTCGGTGGATGCGTTGAAAAGCATCGTTGACTTGGCGAAGACAATTGTCTTCCCCGGATTCTTCGACAGAAGGCAGGCCGATGACACTATCCGCTCCTATCATATCGGCCTGAACATGGAACGGCTCTATCAGACGCTGCGCGAACAGATCACACTCGCACTGGCCTTCAGCAAGAAGGGTACAGGCGACGGCAGCCGAGACAAGGCGCGGGAATTGGCCTTCGGATTCATCGACCGGCTGCCCGAGATCAAGCGGATGCTGCATACGGACGTGGCGGCGATCTTCGACGACGATCCCGCAACCGACAACTACAGCGAGGTGATCTTCTGTTATCCGGTCGTGCAAGCCATGATCCATTATCGCATCGCGCACGAACTGCTTCTCGCGGGCATCCCTGTCATTCCCCGGATCATCACCGAACTGGCCCACTCGGCCACGGGCATCGACATCCATCCCGGTGCGCAGATCGGCGAATTTTTCTCCATCGACCACGGCTCGGGCGTCGTCATCGGCGAGACAAGCATCATCGGCAACCATGTAACCCTATACCAAGGCGTGACCTTAGGCGCCAAGAACTACCGGCTGACGGGGCAGGCGCGACCGACGGACACGCCCCGACACCCCATCATTGAGGACAACGTGACGGTCTATTCCAACTCAACGCTGCTCGGGCGCATCACCATCGGCCACGACTCCGTGATCGGCGGCAACATCTGGGTGGCCCACAGCGTGCCTCCACATTCGTTCTATTTGCAACCCAAAGCTATCGATGTGCCTTTCACCGACGGGCTTGGCATCTAAACAGATCAAGCATATGACAAAAAAAGCTGTACATAAAGAAATCAGAGACTATGTGATGATCGCCATCGCCATGATGTCTTACTGTATCGGATGGACGGTATTCCTCCTGCCCAACAACATCACAACGGGCGGCGTGCCGGGCATTTCGTCGGTGCTGTACTGGGGCACCGGCATTCCCGTCCAGTTCACCTACTTCGCCATCAATGCCCTCCTGCTCATCGCAGCACTGAAGATCTTAGGCCTCAGATTCTGCATCAAGACGATCTTTGCCGTCTTTCTGCTGACCACGCTCACCGCACTTTTCACCCGCGAGACCGGCCAGTTGCATCTGCTCGACGACCAACCGTTCATGGCAAGCATCATCGGTGCCATCTTCTGCGGTAGCGGAGTGGGTATCGGGTTGGCATTCAACGGATCGACAGGCGGTACGGACATCGTCGCCGCCATCGTCAACAAGTACCGCGACATCTCGCTCGGGCGGGTCATCATGCTGTGTGATATCATCATCATATCATCCAGTTACTTGGTCTTCCACGATTGGGAGCAGGTGATCTACGGCTATGTGGTGCTCTTGGTGACGGCATTCTGCATCGATCAGGTGGTCAACTCGATGCGTCGTTCGGTACAGTTCTTTATCATATCGGAAAAATACGAGGAGATCGCCCGTCTCATCAACAACGACGCCCATCGTGGAGTGACGGTCATCAATGGACAGGGGTTCTATTCGGGTCACGAAGTGAAGATGCTCTTCGTGCTGGCCAAGAAGCGCGAATCGACGGCTATCTTCAGGCTCATCAACGAGATTGACCCGGCCGCCTTCGTATCTCAGAGCACGGTGATCGGTGTCTACGGCAACGGCTTCGACAAGTTCAAGGTCCGCACGAAGCGCTATCAGCAATAGGTTTCATGACCGAAAAGGCTTTTCTCGAGCAGCTGATCAGCGAGGGAGAGCATCAGCAGCAGGATTTCAAATACAAGATTCAGGACGCCCGGAAGTTGGCCAAATCGGTATCGGCATTTGCCAATACCGCAGGCGGGCGGCTGCTCATCGGCGTGCGCGACGACGGAGTGCTGTCAGGCGTGCGGTCGGACGAGGAGATCTACATGATGCACAAGGCGGCCTGCCAATGCTGCATGCCGGCATCCGAGATCAGTTTCCGCACCTGCCATGCCGACGGGCGCATCATCGTCATCGCCACCATCCCGCCCGCACCACGCCGTCCCGTCACAGCCATTGACGACGACGGGCGCCGCCTCGCCTATGTCCGCATCCATGATGAGAATATCGTCGCCTCACCCGTCCATTTGGAGATCTGGCGGCAGGAGCGGCAGGCACAAGGCATGATGCGCTACGCCGACAAGGAAGCCCACTTCATCGAGGTGCTCCGCAGTCAGCCTCCGCTCACGCTCAACCGCATCGTCCGCCTCACCCGGACAGGCAGATACCGGGTGATCGGCATGCTTGCGCGCCTCATCCGCTACGAACTTGTCGACTGTACATTTGACGGCCACAGTTTCCTCTTTGCGCTCAAGCCGTAGCCGGAACGCACCTTCTCCGTAGCCGCACAACATCAGAAAGACCTCAATCAGTCCCGTGTGAGGGAGCCGATCGAGGTCTTCGGATAATATGGAATGATGCTCCGGACCGGCCGGAAGATCCCTCCATGCCGGCGACAGCCTCCCTTTCAACTATTCTTTTTCAGGTGCCTTGTCAATCAAGTCCATGAATTGGTCGAGCTTAGGAGTGATGATAATCTGCGTGCGACGGTTGCGCTGCTTGCCCAACTCGGTGTCATTGGAGGTCACGGGGTTATACTCTCCGCGTCCGCCTGCGGTCAGACGCTTGGGGGCCACACCGAATCTGGTCTGCAGATACTGCACGACCGACGAAGCCCGAAGGGCACTCAGGTCCCAGTTGTTGCGGATGTTCTTCATCGAAGGAGCGCTCGTATTGATCGGCACATTGTCCGTGTTGCCTTCGATCAGCACGTCATAGTCCTTGTAATCCATGATGATCTTGGCGATCTTGCTCAAGGTCTCCTCGGCCCGGTCGTTGATCTCGTAGGATCCGCTCTGATAGAGCATGTTGTCCGCGAGTGAGATATAGACCACGCCCTTGAGCACCTGGACGTCCACTTCCTTGAGCTCTTCCTTGCTCAGCGAGCGTGTCAGGTTGTTCGTGAGCACCATGTTGAGCGAATCGCTCTTGCTCTTCACCTCGACCAAATGACGGATATACTGGTTCGACTCGTTGATCTGATCCACCAACTTGGATATGTTGATGTTGTTGGAGTTGGTATTCATCAGGCTCTTGTCCAAAGAGTTCTGAAGCGATGCGTAGTCTCTCTTCTGCTGGGCGAGCTGCTCTTCGAGGCTCGTCACGCGGGCCTGGGCAGCCGCAAGCTGCTCCTTGGCCGTCTGATAACTGTTTGTGAGTTCGCGGTTTTCGTTCTGACAGTTCACCAGATCTTTCTTGCTGGCGCAGCCTGACATCATCAGGGCACCTGCAACAAGAGCAAACGTAAATACTTTCTTATTCATATAGATATGCTATTTGAGATTAATAGTTACGATACAAAGTTATTGATAAGACGAGAAAAGCGCCATGAAGATTCGTTTCTTTAAAAATTTTTAACCGCCACAGACCTAAAATCAATTATTATTAATACCTTTGCACCGTCTTTTAACATATCAAAGCCAATGAAATCACGGCATTTGAAAGCGCACGTGGCCGTATTGGAGGCGAACATCATCTTCGGCTTCGGCGTCCCCATCACAAAGATCCTCTTGGACGAGTGGGTCACTCCGTTAGGTTATATGTTCACCCGTTGTGCCGGTGCGGCAATCATCTTCTGGGCCATCTCATGGTTCATGCCCAAGGAAAGGATACCGGCCCATGATCTCCTGATCATCATGGGCGGCGGCCTGATGGGTGTTGTCGTCTCGCAGACACTCACGGCATGGGCCTTGGTCTACACCACGCCCGTCTACTTTTCCCTCATTGCGATGCTGACACCTGTCAGCACCATGATCCTGGCAGCGCTCTTCATCGGCGAGCGGATCACCCCACTGAAGATGGGGGCGGTGCTGATCGGCATAGCGGGAGCGTTGCTCATGGTGGTGACGGGCTGGCAATCGGGATCGGGGAAGAATGACTTATTGGGCATCGCATTGGCCATATTGAGTCTGCTGACGTGGTCTGAATACCTGATTATCACACGGAGTGTGTCGAAGAAATACTCGGCCGTGACACAGATGAAGTGGATCTTCTTGGTCTCGAGCGTTGTCCTTCTGCCCTTTGCCTGGCCGGAAATGGGCGAGCAACGTCTCTACAGCCAGGCCTGGGGATGGGATGGCGCGCTCGAAATGCTGTTCATTGTCATCTTCGCAACAGTCTCCGGCTACTTCGCCATACCCTATGCGATGCAGTATCTGCGTGCGACCACGGTCAGCATCTACACCAACCTGCAGCCGATCGTGGCATCTTTCATTGCCATAGCCATCGGCCAAGACCTCTTCTCCTGGGACAAACCGGTGGCCCTCCTGCTTGTTCTGCTGAGTGCATATCTCATCACGCAGCGGGAAGAAAAAATGGAAACACAACCAAACGAGGGCACATGAAGACGAAGCTGACCTGCCTGCTCCTCTGGTGGGCAACGATATCCATGGCAGCCGCAGATGCCGGCGTGCCGCTCCGGCTGGCCCAACAGCGGGCGACCGCACTGCGGAATATCTCCTACACACTGACGTTCCGCATACCCGACAAGCGCAGCGAACCGGTGACGGGCGACGCAGCAATCAGCTTCGAACGGACGGGCAATGATGACCTCGTGATGGATTTCGCCGGGACGGACCTCACGCGCAAGGCCCTCGTCAACGGGCGGAGCTGCACCGTGAAGTGGCAGGACGAGCACGTCTCCGTCGCTTCCCGCTGGCTGAAACAAGGGCGCAACGTCATCCGCCTGTCATTCACGTCGGCCGAAAAGTCACTCAACCGCAATGACGAATATCTATACACGCTCTTCGTGCCGGCCAATGCGCGCACCGTGTTCCCCTGCTTTGACCAGCCCGACCTGAAGGCCCGCTTCTCCCTCCGGCTGCAGCTGCCCGGGGGATGGACATCCATCGACAGCGCCGATCCGCAGCACCCGATCCCCACCTATCTGTTTTCGTTTGTCGCAGGACGCTTCCATGAGCAGACCGCCGTGCGCGACGGACGCCCGCTGAGGGTGCTCTACCGGGAGACGGATCCGCAGAAGACGGCCCAGATAGGGCAGGTCTTCGACTATGTGGCCCTGTCGCTGCGCTGGCTGGAGGAATACACCGGCATGCCCTACCCGTTCGCCCAATACAGCTTCGCAGTGCTTCCGGGCTATCAGTTCGGCGGCATGGAGCACCCCGGAGCCATCCAGTATCTGGACCGGAAGATCTTTCTCGCCCCCCATCCCACACCGGATGAGGAGCTGTCACGACTGGAACTGATCGCCCATGAGACCGCCCACATGTGGTTCGGCGATTTAGTGACGATGCGATGGTTCAACGATGTCTGGACGAAAGAGGTGTTTGCCAACTTCTTGGCAGCCAAGATCTCACGCGAGGAGTTTCCGCACGTCAACCACGAACTCAACTTCCTGAAGGCCTATCAGGTACCGGCACTCGCCACGGACCGCACCGACGGCACCCACGCCATCCAGCAACCGCTCGACAATCTCAACCGGGCCGGACTGCTCTATGGCAACATCATCTATGACAAAGCTCCCGTCATAATGCGCAAGATGGAACAGCTGATCGGTCCGCAGACCCTCCGACGGGGGCTGCAACGCTATCTCCGCCGCTTCGCCTACGCCAACGCGACCTGGGACGACCTGATCGAGGTGCTGGCCGAAGAGGCTCCCGGGAGCGGCGTCGAACGCTTCTCCGAGGCCTGGGTCAAGCGCAAGGGACTTCCGGAGATCACCACCGCATACGATGACGGGCAGGTGACCGTGCGACAGACCGACCCGCTGGGGCGTGGACTGCAATGGCAGCAGCAGTTCACCGTAGGCCTGTTCTACTCCGACCGGGAACCGATCGAGGAGCAGACCGTCAACCTTCGCGACGGCGAAGCGAAGATCCCCGTCAGCCGGGTGCCCACAGCCGTGCTACCCAACTATGACGGCAGTGGCTACGGACGCTTCAAGGCCGACGCGAAGACGCTCGACATCCTCGGCACGGCCTGGCAATACATGCCCGACGACCTGCACACGTACGCGGCCTTGATGACGCTCTACGAAAACTATCAGCTCCGTCGCATCAGTGCCGGAGCCATGATGAACCTGCTCCACACCTGGCTTCTGAACACCGAAAACGAACTCGTCGCCTCGACCATCGGCAGCTATGTCGCTTCCGTCTATCTCGACCTGAACGGGCAGAACCGCGAGATGGCCGAATACTTCATCATGAACGCGGCGACCAAACACCCGCTGAAGCCCGTGCAGAAGCAGATGCTCAAGCTCATAGGCAGCGTGGCCGAAGCGCCGGCCATCGTCGATACGCTCTACGGAATATGGAGGCGCCATGACAACGACCTGCTGACGGAACGCGACTACAGCAGCATCGCATGGCACTTGGCCATCATGCGGCCCGCGCAGTGGCAGGAGATCATCCGCACGCAGCGCCAGAGACTGCACAACGCAGACGAGCTCCGGGAGTTCGACTACGTCGCCCGCGCCTGCCATCCCGATACGGCGGAGCAACGGAAACTCTTCTTCAGCCTGATCAAAAAAGAAAACCGCGGCACCGAACCATGGGCCCGCGAACTCTTGGGACTGCTCTGCTGCAGCGCCCGCGAGGACATCAGCAACAGCTATATCACGCCCGGTCTCGAAGCACTGCAGGACATTCAGCGCACGAGCGACATCTTCTTTCCGGGCTATTGGCTCGGTGCCCTGCTCGGCCAGCACCGCAGCCGGGAAGCCCGTGAGGTCGTCCGGCAGTTCATCAGCACCCATCCCGACTATCCGGAAACACTGATGAACAAGCTTAAAGAGAATGCCTACCCGCTCCTGCGATAAGTTAGCCGGTTGACGATTAGGCTGACCGCGATGCGCAAAGAGATCACCTGTACGCTCCGGATACAGTTATCCGTTGTCCCGGAATGACATTCCGGGACAACGAGGGGCGGCTCTTTTTAAGACGATTTGTAAGACATTGACTACCAATACGTTAAACATACCCCGCGCGGAGCTATGCTTTGGGCCGTCAAAAGCATAGCTTTGGGCCGCCCATATGTATCCTTTCGGCCGCCCAAAGCATAGCTCTGCGCGCGGCATTGTATAGCTATCGTTTTCGCTCCTCATTTTTCCCCATTTTCGAAGGCGATTTCATTGTCCGACGACACCCGTGGTCCCGACTGTTCCCGACGATCATTTGCATCCACCGTCGGATTGCAGTCTGCCGCGGATGGGCACGAAACATTCACGCCGGATGGTATTTTTTTGCCTCGGATGGCACAGGCATCGCCGAGTGGCCCGATATACCCTTCCCATGCGGGCGGACGTTTTGTCAATGCAAAGTGAGGGATGTTGAGCGTGGAATGATGCAGAATTTATCAATGATACTTTATCACGGGTGTGCAGGGGCGGACCTTGTGCCCGTCCGCAAGAACCGATATTTCAGGCCGATGGGCACCGATCCATCGTAGGGGCGGATCCGCTTATCCGCCCCTACGGTGGGAACTGGAGCTTCGGTTGCTTACAAACCGGTGGGCGGATTATTTGTACGGAACAGTCGGCAAGCTGGTTTCACGCCCGGAACCGGCTCATTCGCCCATGTAGCAGCAAAGATCACTACGTGCTTGTCCACGGGCAAGACGACCTCTGTGGCACCCTTCGGAATGTCGATCCCGTACTTGAACATATAGGTGAACTCGTAAGCCTCGTCCTTGGCGGGTGAATGTCGATGGGTGCCCACATAGGCCAGCTCGGCGTCCTTGTAGTATCCCTTCGTCTGGCCGGTATGTCCCCACTGGCCGATGAAGCCCGTATAGTTGGGCACGAAGATGGTCTTTTTCGTCTTCCCGACAGTGATGTCCACACTGCGGTCAATGCTGTCGGACGCCGCAAGGATATACAGTCGGTTGTACGCGCGCTGCGCGGGCACCTTGATGCTGTTTCCCTTGCAGGTCATTCCGTTCGCTCCATCCTTGTCGCCGAACGTGAAACGGATCCCGTCTACGGTGATTCCCTCATCGGGAAGGAGCTCGGCCGCATAGCTGTGACCACCCTCGAAGTTGGCCTGATTGCGGAATCCGTTGGGGCTGAAGCACCGGCGGTCGAAGTCCAAGACGGCGCTTTCGCCCTGCAAGGGTGCCACAGAGGCGTTGTCTATAGTGATTCTGTAGGTCTTCACACTGAACGGTCTGATGTCCACGGTCAACTGCTTTCCTGCAAACGAAGCAGGCCCGATCTCCTTCTCCGTGCCGTCTGCCTCAACGGCTTTCACGATGTTTCCGGCGAACGTAAGATGGGCTGTCTGGGCCGACTTGCCTTCATTCTCGTAGACGCGGACGATATATTCGCTGCCCGTTTCGGCCTTTTTCAGCGCATGAATCATCACGTTGTCATTGTCTGACGAGACAAACGAGAAGGATTTTCCGAGCTTTCCGGCGTGCCTGGGAGCCATAAAGGCACGCAGAGGGCTGTTGAGAATGGTCGCCTGCCGGATGGCCTCGGTCGGACGGAGGGCCCCTTCATGACCGATGATGCTATAGGTAAACGCATGGAAACCTAAATCCTGAACGGCCTGATAGTGGGTATGGCGGCCGACTTTCGGCGAATAGAGCAGGGAGAGGCGGAGGGTGCTGTCCGTCGGTTTGTCCCATCCATACTTGCTGTCGTTAAGGATCGTCACGCCGTAAGAATTGTCGGAGGCCGTGAGGTCGGTCCATTCGTGGGCATAAACCTCATAGGCCTGCGGGATGTTGTTGCCCCTCTGGATGTGGCCGAGCCCAAGGTCATAGGTTGCCTTTGGATTGCTCACGCTCAAGGGGAAGTTCGCTTTGAGCAGGGCATTCTTGCTCTGCCAGTCAATCTCATTCTTGATATCAATGCGATTGGCCTGTGCTCCCTCGTAGAGGGTGATATACTGTCGGATCTTCGAATCGCCATACGCGCGCTCCACACGTATCGTCTTGCACACCGGCCCCTCGTCTACGATCCAGACAGAAGCCTGGTCCTTCACCGCCACGGGTGTCCGGTCGACGGTCTCCTTCAGCACTTCCCAAGCCGGCCAATCGTAGGATTTGCATTCGTCGAACACCACGAGGCCGATCGATTTGCCCGCAGCGACGATTTCCTTGTCATAACGCTTGTCGACCAGCGATGCGATATCGCCGCTCCGATTGAGCGTGAGCCGGTAGACGGAGTTCTCGATCACGAGGCCATCCACGGGCTTGAACGCGGGCAGGATGCCCCGCCGCCCGGCCTTGACACTATAGACCGCAGCGCCCGTGGCAGGCACGTCGGCCTCGAAGAGCAGCCGGATCTCACCGTCGGACGACCGAATGGCCTGCGCAGGAACCTTCTTTCCGTCGGGCGCAGTGACCGTATAGCCGACCGACTCTTCCGGCATCGTCACCTCGGCGATCGCTTTCACGGGGAACGATTCGGCATTGTAGATCACCACCGGCATGCCTCCGACGTTGGTATTCATCTGCCCCGCTATGCCACTGACGGATGATGTGAGCACGCTGGAGAACCGGTTCAGCGCGACGAGTTCGTCATTCCAGGCAAACTCATAGGCACGCGGGATGCTCGTACCGGGCAGGACGTCGTGGAACTGATTCCATATCATCTGGCGCCAGGTGGCCGTCATCTGCCGTTGGGGATAGGGCTTCCGGCCTAACCATTCGGCTGTTACGGCTGCCCGTTCGGCCGCGTCTCCCAAATGCTCGTTCTGCCTGTTGTAGAGTTTCATGGCTGCTTGAGACGTGTAACATCCTGTACCATGAACGTCCATTGTCATCTCTCCTTTGGCCAAGGGCAGTTCCGGATGACGGTCGAAGGGCAGGTAATCCTTGAAGAGCTGATCACTCGTGGCACTGATAATCTTCACAGGCCCGTTGCCTTTCAATCCTTTCTCCACGGCCTGAACGGACGGAATGTCGGGCGAACCGCCCGTATCGCCGGTTCCATAGTAGCGGTAGATCGTGTGGAGCGCGCTTTCCCGGAGCTCCTTTTTCAGCATCTCGCTGTCGGAAAGATCCTCTCCCTTGAAGCCATCCGAATATCCATATCCGTGCACCATCATGATCCGGCTGCCGTCAATGCCCTCCCATAGACCCACGGGATAAGGGTATTTGCGTCCGTCCGAGTAGAAGGGATTGGTCCGCCAGCCAAGTTTCTGTGAAGAAAAGCCGATCAGTCCGCAATGCGCAGCCAACGTCGGCAGGTCGAAACCGAAGCCGAAGCAGTCGGGGAGGAACACATCGGTGCCTTCCTTACCGAACTCCTGACGGTAGAAAGTCTGTCCGAGCAGGATGTTTCTGATCCATGACTCCGGCGAACAGATCACGGTTTCGTTGGCATCCCATGAACTCCCGGCCAAGTGCCAGCGCCCGTTAAGGATATACTTCTTCACCTCTGCAAATTCGAGCGGATAGTACTCCTTCATCCACCAGTATTTGACGCCGCCCTCAAAGTTGAAGATATAGTCGGGATAAGCACTGAGAAGGTAGAGGTTCTGGCGCATAGTCTTGGGCACATACTCGTTAATCGTGGTCTGGACATCCCAGTTCCACTGGGTGTCAAGATGCGCATTGGCCACCATATAGGCCGTACCTGTCTGCCGGGAATCCTGGGCGTCGGCACCGCCATAGACCAAGACAGACATCACTGTTAAGGCTAATAGCTTCTTCTTCATTGTCATGTTGATTTAAGATTGTTATGATGAAGTCTATGTATAGTCAGTCGTTGCAGGGGGGACATCCCGTTTGCAAAAATAGAATTTCTTTTCTATCCGCACAAGAAATGAAGTAAATAAGTACAGGCAATGGGGCTTAAAAAATAGCCATTTCATTTTGCCATTCTGGCAGTTTGTACTATCTTTGCACGAAGAATGACTTACCTATAAAATAAAAGATTATGATTCTTTTTTTCAAAACGCCATCGGAAAGTATTATTGCCACCGAATTTGATCATGCCCCAAGCGCCAAGGAAGTGGAGAAGCTCAATTGGCTGTACGGCGATGCCGTATGCCTTGAAGCCGACAGACTTGAGGGATTCTACGTCGGGCCGCGTCGTGAGATGATCACTCCATGGAGCACAAATGCCGTCGAGATTACACAGAACATGAGTCTCAGCGGCATTTCGCGTATAGAAGAATATTTCCCCGTGGACAAAGAAGACGCCGAACACGATCCGATGCTGCAACGGATGTACGACGGACTCGACCAGTCGGTCTTCACCGTAAACCACGAACCGGAGCCGATCAAGCATGTCGAAGACATCGAACAATACAATGAGCAGGAAGGACTGGCACTCTCTCCCGAGGAGATAGACTATCTCCATCAGATCGAGAAGCAGAACGGACGGCCGCTGACCGACTCGGAAATCTTCGGCTTTGCGCAGATTAACTCCGAGCACTGCAGGCATAAGATCTTCGGAGGGACATTCATCATCGACGGCGAAGAAAAAGAGAGCTCACTCTTCAACTTGATTAAGAAGACGACACAAGATCATCCGGGACGCATACTCTCGGCCTATAAGGACAACGTAGCATTCGCCCAGGGACCCGTGATCGAGCAGTTTGCACCGAAAGACCAGTCGACAGCCGACTACTTTCATATCGAAGACATCGAGAGCGTGATCTCGCTCAAGGCCGAGACTCACAATTTCCCGACGACAGTGGAGCCCTTCAACGGCGCCGCAACAGGCACCGGCGGTGAGATCCGAGACCGTATGGGCGGCGGAACGGGCAGCTGGCCCATCGCCGGAACAGCGGTCTACATGACGAGCTATCCACGTCTCGACGGCGGACGCGACTGGGAAGACATCCTCCCCGTGCGCCAATGGCTCTACCAGACACCGGAGCAGATCCTCATCAAAGCCTCCAACGGCGCCTCCGACTTCGGCAACAAGTTCGGCCAGCCACTCATTACGGGATCGCTGCTGACATTCGAACACCAGGAGGACGGACAGAAGTTGGGCTACGACAAGGTGATCATGCTCGCCGGAGGTGTAGGCTACGGCAAGAAGCGAGACTGCCTCAAGAAGGAGCCGGAGCCAGGTAACAAGGTCGTTGTCGTCGGCGGTGACAACTACAGAATCGGCCTCGGAGGCGGCAGCGTGTCGTCGGTCGACACAGGACGTTATTCAAACGGCATCGAGCTAAACGCCATCCAGCGTGCCAATCCGGAGATGCAGAAGCGCGCATACAACCTTGTCCGCGCGCTGGTTGAGGAAGATACCAATCCCGTAGTCAGCATCCACGACCACGGGTCGGCAGGTCACCTCAACTGTCTTTCCGAATTAGTGGAAGACTGCGGCGGCCGCATCGACATGGGCAAGCTGCCTGTGGGCGACCAAACGCTTAGCGCCAAGGAGATCATTGCAAACGAGTCGCAGGAGCGCATGGGACTGCTCATCGACGAAAAGCATCTCGACCACGTGCGCCGAATTGCCGAACGCGAGCGCGCCCCGATGTATGTCGTCGGCGAAACCACGGGCGATGCGCATTTCTCATTTGTACAGACTGACGGCGTGAAGCCCTTCGACCTCGACGTGGCACAGATGTTCGGCCACTCGCCGAAGACCATCATGAAAGACGAGACTGTCAGGCACCATTATGAAGAGGTCACTTATTCGGAGGACAAACTTGACGAATACCTGAACCGCGTGCTGCAAATGGAGGCCGTAGCCTGCAAGGACTGGCTGACAAACAAGGTGGATCGGAGCGTCACAGGTAAGGTGGCGCGGCAGCAGACGCAAGGTCAGATCCAGCTGCCGCTGTCGGATTGCGGCGTCGTAGCGCTCGATTACCGCGGCCGCAAGGGCATAGCGACGGCCTTGGGACATGCTCCGCAGGCCGGATTGGCCAATCCTGCAGCCGGCAGCGTGCTCTCCGTCGCCGAGAGTCTGACCAATATCGTCTGGGCACCGCTGACAGACGGGCTGAAGGGAGTGAGCCTCTCGGCCAACTGGATGTGGCCTTGCCGCTCACAGAAAGGTGAGGACGCCCGGCTGTATGAGGCCGTTCAGGCACTCTCCGACTTTTGCCGGGCGCTCGAAGTGAATGTTCCGACGGGCAAAGACTCACTCTCCCTGAGCCAGCAATACCCCAACGGCGAGAAGGTAATCTCTCCCGGAACGGTCATTGTGACCAGCGGAGGCGAAGTGGAAGACGTGCGCCGCGTGGTCAGTCCGGTGCTTGTGAACGACAAGAACGCATCACTTTATCATATCGACTTCAGCTTCCAGCCCGACCGTTTGGGCGGTAGCGCGTTCGCGCAGAGCCTTGGGAAGATCGGGGAGGATGTGCCTTACGCCGACTACAACGACAACCAGACGCTCTATGCCGACTATTTCGCCGACTGTTTTGATGCCATTCAGGAACTCATTCGCCGCGGATGGATCCTCGCCGGGCATGATATCTCGGCCGGAGGGCTCATTACGGCGCTCTTGGAGATGACGTTCGGAAACACCGAAGGCGGTCTCCGGATCAACCTCCACGACTTTGCGGAGAGCGATCTCGTCACGGCTCTGTTCGCCGAAAACCCCGGCGTGGTCATCCAGGTGAGCGATGCGCACAAAGAAGAGCTGAAGGCTTATCTCAACGAAAACGGCATCGGGTTTGCCAAGATCGGCTATCCCGTACCGCAGAAGCGCACTCTCTCGATCAAGAAAGAGACCTTCGAGCACGAGCTCAACATTGACGCGCTCCGCGATGTGTGGTACCGCACGTCCTATCTCTTGGATCAGAAGCAGAGCCAGAACGGCATGGCGCGCAAGCGATACAAGAACTACAAGAAGCAGCCGGTCGAAGTCCGCTTCAACGACAACTTCACCGGGAAGCTCTCACAATATGGCCTCGACGCCGACAGATGGCGCAAGGGGCATGACAAGCACAAGCCTTTCGAGCGGCGGGCCACGGCTGCCATCATCCGCGAAAAGGGCACCAACGGCGAGCGGGAGATGGCTTACACGCTCTGGCTTGCGGGCTTCGAGGTCAAGGATGTCACGATGACCGACCTCATCAGCGGACGCGAGAACCTCGAGGAGGTCAACATGATCGTGTTCTGCGGCGGATTCTCCAACTCCGACGTGCTTGGTTCGGCCAAGGGATGGGCCGGTGCTTTCCTCTATAATCCTAAGGCCAAGGAGGCGCTCGACAGGTTCTACGCCCGCGAAGACACGCTCTCGCTCGGCATCTGCAACGGCTGCCAGCTGATGGTCGAACTCAATCTGATCAATCCGGAGCACAAGCACCGCACGCACCTGACGCACAACACGTCGCGCAAGTTCGAAAGTCAGTTCCTCGGGGTCCATATCCCCGAAAACCACAGTGTGATGCTCGGCTCACTCAGCGGCAACAAGCTCGGCATCTGGGTGGCCCACGGCGAAGGTCGCTTCTACCTGCCCGAGCCGGAAGACCGCTATCATGTGATCGCCAAATACAACTATGCCGAATATCCCGGAAATCCCAACGGGTCCGACTATAACGTAGCCGGCATCTGCTCGGCCGATGGGCGTCACTTGGCCATGATGCCCCACCCGGAGCGCGCCATCTTCCCTTGGCAGCAGGCATGGTATCCTTCCGAGCGCCGCGAAGATGAGGTCACGCCGTGGATCGAGGCTTTCGTCAACGCACGGGAGTGGATCGAAGCGAAACTGAAATAAACCCTAAGGCTCCCGCTGACAGTTGCCGGCGGGAGCCTTCCTATCCCCTTTCACACATGACTGAAGATCAAGAACAAGCAACGGTGCACACCTCCCCGGCAGCGGAAGATGCCGGCAAGGATTTCTACTGGCAGTCTTTCAAGACGTTTTTCAAGATCGGTGCCTTCACCTTAGGCGGCGGATACGCCATGATCCCGATCATTGAGACCGAGGTGGTGGACAAGCGCAAATGGATCGGACGCGAGCAGTTTCTCGACCTGATCGCCATTGCGCAGAGCTGTCCGGGCGTCTTCGCCATCAACATCAGCACCTTCATCGGCTTCAAGATGCGGCGCACGCCGGGCGCCATCGTCACGGCCGCCGCCACGGCCCTGCCCTCCTTTCTCATCATCCTGATCATTGCGATGTTCTTTCATCAGTTCATGGACGTCAGCTGGGTGGCTGCGATGTTCCGCGGCATACGCCCCGCGGTGGTGGCCCTCATCGCCGTTCCGACCTTCAACTTGGCCAAGAGCGCCGGCATCACGCTCGCTACGTGCTGGATTCCGATCATCAGTGCGCTGCTGATATGGGCCGTGGGCGTCAACCCGATCTTCATTATCTTGGCCGCAGGGATCGGCGGTTATCTCTACGGACAATTCATCAAACCAACCGAATCCTGACATGATCTTCCTCTATCTTTTCATTACGTTCTTCGAAATCGGCCTCTTCGGATTCGGCGGTGGATACGGCATGCTCTCCCTCATACAGACGGAGACGGTCATTCACCATCACTGGCTCACGTCGGCAGAGTTCACCAACATTGTCGCCATCAGCCAGATGACGCCCGGACCCATCGGCATCAACGCGGCCACCTATTGCGGCTACGCAGCCGTCCACAATGCCGGGCACAACGGACTGATGGCCGTCTTAGGCTCTGCGACAGCCACCTTTGCGCTCGTGTTGCCCTCCTTGGTCCTCATGATCCTCATCAGCAAGATGTTCATGAAATACATGAACACCCCGGTGGTGCAGACTGTCTTCGCCGGACTGCGCCCCGCCGTGGTCGGCTTATTGGCCGCCGCGACGCTGCTGCTGATGAATGCGGAGAACTTCAGTGCACCCGACGTGAACCCCTGGCAGTTCTGGATCAGCGCCGGCCTGTTTGTTGCGACCTTCGTAGGAACCAAATACATGAAGATCAATCCGATCCGCATGATCGGCTACGCGGCTTTTGCCGGACTCCTGCTGCTCTATTGAGCAGCCCCCTCCGCCGCCGTTCGCATCCTTTTCGCCCGCCGCATGCAACGTGCGCTCCCACCGTTTGCACACTTCTCTCCCGTCTTGTGCGGGTCATGCACCTGTCTGCCGCTGCCCGTTCTGCCACCGTCCGCAGCTCCGCCGGACATCCTGCCCTTACACCTTATATATATAATAGGCGCCCCCTGAACAAGCTGTTCAAGGAGCGCCCATATGATATCTCTCCGGCACTTGTCACATATGCCCGGCGCGGAGCTATCCTCCGGGCGGTCCGGAGCATAGCTTTCGACGCCCCGGAGCATAGCTTTCGGCGGCCCGGAGCATAGCTTTGCGGAAGCCCTTGTCATCCAATGCGAAAGGTATGCTTCCGGTCTGTGTCACGAAGGGTTTTCCGGAGCTTTCCGCACAGCGTCGGCATCAGTATTCGAGGATCAGCGTCTCGCGCGGGCCGAGCTTGATGTCATGCGTCAGATCCACCGTCCGTGCCGTCATGATATCCGTGCCGTTGGCCTGGCTGCCGATCACTTCGGCATAGCGTTCCACCGGCATCACGGCCTCCCGGTTGGTGCCGTTGAGAATCGTGAGCGACGTTCTGCCCTCGTATTGGCGGGCAATCACGTAGACGCCTTGGCAGGGGATGAACTGGATCTGACGGCCTTTGGTGATCAGGGGGTTGTCCTTTCGCCAGTGCAGCAGGCGGCTCAGCCAGTTGAACATGGCGTTCTGCGCCTCGCTCCTGCCTGCTGCGGTGAAGCCATTCTGCGTGTCTCCGGGGAATCCGCCGGGGAAGTCGCGGCGCACATTGCCGTCAGTGACCTCCTTGGTGCCGCCCATCAGGATCTCCGTACCGTAGTAGAGCTGCGGGATGCGGTTTATTGTGAGCAGCAGGGCATAGGCCTGCCGGAGCAGCAGCGGGTCAGGGTCGTTGCCCAAGAAGCGGTCCGTGTCGTGGTTTTCGATGAAGGCCAGCACGTGCGAAGGGTCCTGATAGAGGTAGTCGTAGACAAGACTGTTGTAGATGCGGTTATAACCTTCCCACCATCCATCGGTCTCCTCGCGCTTCGCCTTGTCCAGCTTGTCGAAGAAACTGAAGTCCATCACCGTCTTCAGATAGCTGTTGCGGCGTGCGAGGGGCGAGTCTTTCTGATAGGAAGCCGTATACGCCGGCTCGGCCACCCATGTCTCCCCGACCACATTGAAGTTGGGATACTCGGTGTCGAGCGTCTTCAGCCAGTGGGCCATCGCGTCATAATCTGCATACGGATGCGTGTCCATGCGGATGCCGTCGATATCTGCGGACTCAATCCACCATATACTATTCTGGACCAGATACTTGATCACGTGGGGATTGCGCTGGTTCAGGTCGGGCATGGAGGGCACGAACCATCCGTCGACAGTCTCATGGAAGTCGATCTTCGATGCGTAGGGATCGACGACAGGTGTCAGCTTATAGCTGGTCTGAAGATATTTCGACTTCTTCGAGGCGCCGTTTTCGGTATATCCGGTCGTTGCGTTCCGACCCGTCGTCTTGTCCTCGCGGAGCCACTCGGGCGTGTTGAACCAGTCCTTGCTCGGGATGTCCTTGAGCCATGGATGATAGTCGCCGCAGTGGTTGAAGATCATGTCCATGACCACCTTGAGCCCATGCTGATGCGCTTCCCTGATCAGCCGGCGGTACTCCTCGTTGGTTCCGAAACGCGGATCGACCTTATAATAATCGGTGGTTGCGTAACCATGATAGGTGCTGTACTTGCCGTCGTCGGGCCGGTTGTTCTCCAGCACGGGCGTAAACCATAGCGCCGTGACGCCGAGCTCATTGAAATAGGACAGGTGCTGCCTGATTCCCTCCAAGTCTCCGCCATGACGCAGGCTCGGCTCCTTGCGGTCGACGGTGCACGGTTCCATGCCTTTGAGCTTGTCGTTCTTGCTGCTTCCCGAGGCAAAACGGTCGGGCATGAGCAGGTAGAGCACGTCGGCATTGCTGAATCCATAACGCTCTTCGCCGGCCTTGGCGCGGTTCTCGAGCGGATAGGCGACCTTCCAGGAGGCACCTTTCTGGCTGAAGACGAGGTTCATCCGGCCAGCTTTGGCGTTTCCGAGATTCAGGTATACGAGCAGGTAATTGGGCGAGTCGAGGCGCACGATCGAGTCGAGGCGCACGCCGGGATAATCCGTCGTGACCGTGGCCTCACGGATGTCTTTGCCATAGACCATCAGTTGCAGGCTGGCATCCTTCATGCCCACATACCAGTTGGCAGGCTCTATCCTGTCAATCTTGACAGCTGCTTGCATCATCAACACTTCTAACAGAAAAGTAATCAGTAATAAACTCTTTTTCATGATCAATTGTATATTATCAATGCAGATTGTGGATCGACGGTGATCTTGCCCCCTTCCATGGTGCCTAAGCCGCCTTCATCGATCGTGCCGTCACAGCAGACGACGGTGTAAGTGCCTGCCGGGACGTCCACTTCGCGGGCCTCTCGGTTGGCGTTGAGCACCACGACGATGCGCTTCCACGCTTCTCCGGGATAGTCGGTGAGCGTGAATCCCACCACGCAATCCTGTGTCGGGAGAAACCGGAGATGCCGTCTCACGGTCTCTGCGCTGCCGCTGCCGCCGAAGGCAGGATGATGCCTGCGCAGCGAGATCAGCCGGCTGTAATAGTCGAACACCTTCGGATAGCGTTGCAGGTTGTTCCAGTCGAGCCGATTGATCGAGTCGGGCGAGTTGTAACTGTTGTGCACCCCCTTCTTGTCGCGCAGCATCTCTTCGCCCGAGAGGATGAAAGGCACGCCTTGGGAAGTGAACACCGCCGTCTGGGCAAGCAGCGACAGGCGGATCAATTCGTCATCGCCGATGCCCGGAGAAACGGCACGCAGCCGGTCCACGAGGCACATATCGTCATGACAGCTCACATAGCTGATCATCTGGGAGGGCTGCCCGGCCCATGGTTCCTTGGCGTAGTTGACCCGCGAATAGTCCACGTCGGGATGCGCGATCATACCGGCTATGCCGGCCTTGATGCTTTCCTCCGAGCCGGGAATGCCTGCCAGGAAAGCGCCCTTGCGGTCGTCATTGAACGGCCCGCGCAAGGCATCGCGCAGCTCGTCGCTGAATGCGGCGATGCCGGGCATCTGCTTCATGTTTGCCTTCATGGCCAACTTCTCCTGCGGACAGGCACATGCACCCGCGCTCCAGCCCTCCCCATAGATGAAGACAGACGGACAGACGCGGCTCAACTCAGCCCGGATGAGGTTCATGGTCCCGATGTCATGCACGCCCATGAGATCAACGCGGAAGCCGTCGATGTGGTATTCGTTGACCCAATATTTCATGCTTTCGATCATGTACTGGCGCATCAGGGGCCGTTCGGAGGCCGTTTCGTTGCCGCAACCGGAGCCGTTGCTCGGCGTCCCGTCGGCGTTGAAGCGGTAGAAGAGATCCGGATTGGTGCGCTGGAAGTTGCTGTTCGCCAGATCGAAAGTGTGATTGTAGACCACGTCGAGGATTACCCGGATGCCGGCTTTGTGCAGGGCCTGGACCATCATCTTGAACTCGCGGATGCGGCACTTCGGGTCATAGGGATCGGTGGCGTAGCTCCCTTCAGGCACGTTATAGTTCAAGGGATCGTAGCCCCAGTTGTATTGCGGCTTGTCAAGGCGTGTCTCATCCACCGACGCATAGTCAAACGACGGCAGGAGGTGGACAGCCGTCACACCCAGATCCTGCAGGTATCGGATAGCCTTCGGTTCCGTCAGGGCGAGAAATTTGCCCTTATGGCGGAGACCGGAAGATGCGTCTATCGAGAAGTCACGATGATGGAGCTCGCAGATCACCCAGTCTGCGGCCGACTTGGAGATCGGGCGCACGTCGTCCGCCCACCCTTCGGGGTCGGTCTCGCGCAGGTCTATGACAGCTCCTCTCTGACCGTTCACGCTGACCGCCTTGGCAAAGAGGCCGGGCGTGAGCGCACCATAGGTGAAGTTGCGGCTATACTTTGCACGGGCCGGAAGTGTCTTCCGGCCCATCGGCACGCGGAATGCGTAGAAGCAACCCTTCAGGTCTCCCCTGACCGTAGCCTGCCAGACGGGGAAGCGGTTGCCGCCTCCCGCCGGGCGGGTCATGCGGATCACCTTGTACGGATTCTTCAGGTCGGAACCCTTGAAGAGATGCAACTGCACCCGATATGATTGCGGCGCCTTCGCCGGAACAGTGGCCACCAACCGGAAGGTCGTCTGTTCGGGCGAATAGGAGACCTCATTGAAGACCTCCTGAGCCGATAAGGATTGGATCGATAGGAAGGTCATGGCCGCCATGAATAGTTTTTTCAGTAACATAGGTTTATCTGTTTGATTGGACAAGCAGCTTTCCACGTCGCATCCGAAGGTCAGCGGGCGATGAGCGAAACGGCAAATCCGCCGCCCTTGGCTTCGGTGAGTCGGAGCACGTCACCCCGCTTCACCGTCCTCTTCGTGATCGTGTAGGCTTTCGGATTCTTGTCGTACGAGGCATCCTTGGCATCCGCATAGATCGTGCAGAGATACTTGCGGCCCTTGTCAAGGAAATCGAGTGTGATGACCGAACGGTGTCCGTTCTCGTCGCACTTGCCGCCTATGAACCAGTTGCCCGTGCCCTTAGCCTTGCGCGCAACGGTGATATAGTCTCCCGGTTCAGCCTCCAAGTAGCGCGAATCGTCCCAATCTACGGCCACGTCGCGGATGAACTGGAAAGCGTCGTCGTAACGTTCGTAGTTCTCAGGCAGGTCTGCCGCCATCTGCAGAGGGCTGTACATGGTCACGTAGAGCGCGAGCTGGCCGACCAAGGTGGTATGTATGAAGTTCGGATTGCTGCTCCAAGTCGACAGCTGCGTCTCCAAGATGCCGGGCGTATAGTCCATCGGGCCGCCCTGAAGTCTGGTGAACGGGAGGATCACCGTGTGGTCGGGGTTGCTTCCGCCGAATGCTTCGTATTCCGTTCCGCGTGCACTTTCGTTGCCCACAAGGTTCGGATAGGTGCGGCAGAGACCGGTCGGTCTGACCGCCTCATGCGCGTTGACCATGATGTGATGCTTGGCTGCCTCGGTCACGCAGCGCAGGTAATGATTGACCATAAACTGGCTGTAGTGGTGGTCGCCGCGCGGAATGATGTCGCCGACATAGCCGCTTTTGACCGCGTCATAGCCGTAGCGCTTCATCAACTGATAGGCTGCGTCCATGTGACGTTCATAGTTGATGACGCTCGAACTGGTCTCATGGTGCATCATGAGCCGCACTCCCTTTGAACGGGCGTAATCGTTCAGCGCCTTCAGATCAAAGTCGGGGTAAGGCGTGACGAAGTCGAAGACATCCTGTTTCCAGCGGTTTGCCCAGTCTTCCCATCCGATGTTCCATCCCTCGACGAGCACTTCCGAGAGCCCGTTCTTGGCCGCAAAGTCGATGTAACGGCGCACATCGGCGTTGTTGGCACCATGCTTGCCGTTGGGACGTGCATGCTGAAAGTCGGTCACACCCAAGCGGACGGAGGGGTAGTCGTCCGTATAGTTCCACGTATTGCGCCCGACTATCATCTCCCACCATACGCCGCAGTACTTGATGGGGCGTATCCAGTCGGTGTCAGTGAGCTTGCACGGCTCGTTGAGATTGAGGATGAGATTGCTCGCGAGGATGTCTCTGGCATCGTCGCTGACCATGACCGTGCGCCACGGTGTATTGAAAGGCGTCTGGATGTAGGCCTTGTTGCCGGTTGCATCCGGTGTGAGCCAGGATGTGAAGACAAAGTTACGGTCGTCGAGGTTGAGGTGCATGGCTGGATAATCGACCAATGCCGCCTCGTGGATATTGATGTAGAGGCCGTCGCGGCTCTTCATTTGGAGCGACGTCTGGACGCCGGTCGGCGAGAACGGAGTCTGCGAGGAGTTTCCGGTGATGGCTGCTTTCATCCTGCTGCGGACTTCGGACAGCGGTGACGTAACGGTCGAATACTCTTGCGTGTCAAAGTCTCCGGGGATCCACCAGGCCATGTGATCACCTGTCATGGCGAACTGGGAGTGCTCCTCTTTGACGATAAAATAGTTGAGTTCCTGTTGCTGCGGGAACTCGTAGCGGAATCCGATGCCGTCGTCATAGACGCGGAACCGGATAGTCATCCGTCGTCCGGAGGAGGGCTGCGAGAGCGTGACGGCCAATTCGTTGTAATGGTTTCGGATGGTCGCCGTCTCGCCCCAGACGGGCTTCCAGGTCTCATCGAAGGTCGCGGTCCTGGTCTCCGCCACCTCGAAACCGTCCATGAGGTCGGTCTCTTCGATGCCTTTGCTGGCGTGCTTGTCCTTTGCCAGCTCCAGTCCGAGCCTGCTCTGCAGGACCACGGGACGTTCTTTGTAACTCACCTGATAGGTCGGCACGCCTCCTGCAGCGAGCCTGAAGGTGAGCGAAACGCGGCCTCCGGGTGAGAGGACCGTCTGTGCCGACGCTGCCATTGCGAGCAGGAGGAGCAGCCCGATGAATTGTATCTTTCGCATGATTGATATGTTTTTTCAGCCTCCGGTGACGGTCAGGCTGAGCGTTTTACTTTCTTCCGGCCTGTAAGACCATTTCCCTGACAGCGCCGAGGAATGCCTGATTGGCCATGAGATCTTCGATGTTGACGTGCATGCGGTATCGCCAGTAGTGACGAGGGTTGGCCGGAATGTTGATGCGTTCGGCGTTCGGGTCGGGCAAGCGCAGGTGTTCGTCGATGGACAGCCAGTCTTGCAGGCTCAGCACACAGAGCATGGAGGGCGACGCGAGATGCCGGGCGACGATGTCTGCGGCAAGCCGTCCGGGCAGCGGATGAGGTGCGGGGCCGGGATAGCGGAGCATGGTGTTGTAGTAATCCTGTGTCCGCCAGATGTTCTCATCCCACCACTGTCGCAGCGTGGGCATGTCATGGGAGGAGATGGTGCAGACGGACCGGTAGGGATTACGTGACAGATGGCCGAAGCGGACCTTCGGATCCTTGGGCATGGACTGGATCTCCAAGGAGAGAATACGCAGGTCATCCATGACCCAGGGCACGCATTCGGGCACCATGCCGAGGTCTTCCGCGCAGACGAGCATACGCGTTGCCTCGACGAGACGAGGCAGTTTCTTCATCGCTTCACCGTACCAGAACTGGCTGTTTCGACGGTAATAATAATCGTTGTATATCCTATTGAAGATGGTCTTGTCGCTGTCGTAAAGGCTTTCATAGATGAAATCGAACTGCACGGATATGCGCGGGTGGAAGCGGTTGGGATCTCTGTGGTCTCGAACGAAGAGGACATCGCTGACAAGGGCATAGAGACCGTCGCGGAGGTTGTCGAGTTCGGTGAGGCGCTGCTGCAGGTCTGCGGCATCTGCAACGACGGTGCGCAGCTCGGCCTTACGCCTTTCGACCGCTGCTTCGATCTTGCGCTGCGTGTCAAACTCGGGCTTCAGGCGGTAGCGGTCTTCGCCGGCGGCGATGAGACAACGTTCCTTCACCTCGCCCGCACGTTCATGGAAGACGCGGTCGAGCACCCAGTCGGTGATGAAGGGCACGGTGAACAGCTCTTCCTGAAAGCGGAGTCCGTAGTTCTCAATCTCCTCGCGCGACATGCCGAGGGCCGGTGAGAAATGACCGAGGAGGCCATGCACGGCTTCGACAGGAATCTCCCAGATGCGGAAGAAGCCCAAAACGTGGTCTATGCGGTAAGCATCGAAGAATCGGGCCATGTGCTGGAAGCGGCGCACCCACCATGCGCAGTCGTCGGCGAGCATCGCTTCCCAGTTGTAAGTGGGGAATCCCCAGTTCTGCCCATTGACCGAGAAGTCATCGGGCGGCGCCCCTGCCTGGCTGTCAGTGTTGAAATAGCGCGGCTCCATCCACACGTCGCAGCCATGGCGGCTGACGCCGATGGGAATGTCGCCCTTGAGGATCACGCTCCGCTGACGGGCGTAGTCGTGGACGGCCTTCATCTGCGCGTCGAGGATGAACTGTACGTAATAGGTGAACGAAACCTCTCGGAAGGCGCGCGTGCGACTGTTGGAGAGGTCTGCGCGCCGGGCTTCATCCCAGACGTTATGATCGGGCCAGCGGCTGAACTCGGCCGTGCCGTAGAGGTCGCGGAGACGGCAATACCGGGCGTAAGGCACCAGCCACTGCTGCGACTCCTTGAAGAAGGCCCTGAAAGCTGCCGACTTCAGGACTTCGGCTCCCTGCTCCTCGAAGAGCAGCCGGAGGTATTCGGTCTTGGCATTGTTGACACGCTCATAGTCGATCTGCGGCAATTCGTTCAGCTCCCTGCGCAAAGTCTCGAAGCGGCGGCGAGCCTCCCCGTCGGCCAGAGGCGGCAGCTGGGTGAGGTCGACATACTGCGGGTGAAGGGCAAAGATGCTGATGCAGCTGTAGGGATAGGAGTCGGTCCAGGTGTGGGTGGTCGTCGTGTCGTTGACCGGGAGCACCTGCAGGACGCGCATGCGTGCGGCCGAGGCAAAGTCGATCATGCGTTTCAGATCGCCGAAGTCGCCTACGCCGAAGCTCTGCTTTGACCGGAGCGAGAACACGGGGACCAGCATGCCGGCCAGCCGGACGTTCTCCAAGGGGAAGAAAGCCTGCGGGAGATCGTAGACGATGACCTCGCCCGGTGCCATCTCGGGCAGCTCTATGGTGCGGTTGAGTCCCGTCTCCCACATCGGCATGCCTGCACAGCCGGTCTCGAAAGCGAGGAATTTCAGTTCTATACGATCGCCGGCAAGCGACGAGGCATCCACATCGACGGTCCACTCGTTGCAGGCGTGCTCCGCCATGGGCAGTGCCCGACTGACGTCCCATGCGCCGAGTGCGCTGTCCGCACCCACTACGTAGAGGCGATGGTTGGCCAGCAGCTGCGGCGCCCGCACCACGAGGCGCACCGTCCGGTCATAACCGGAGGGCTCGGGAGACGTCGCCGCCCGGCGGGTGATGCACTCGGTGAAGGCCGAACTGTAGCGATAGGAGTCTGCGGGGATGTCTGTCCAATGGTTGTAGACCGTATAAGCCTTGGCCCGCCGGGCTGTCAGCTCGATCCGATGGCGTCCCGCGAGCCACTCATGGCGTCGCTGGCATCCATTGACCTGTACGCTGTAGAAATAGTCCAAGGCTGTTGCTTCGGTCTTGTCATCCACTTCCATCCGGCAGGCCCAGCGGCTTCCGTCACTGTTTTCCATACAGCATGGAACGACTTTTGCGGACTCCGGACTGGCCGGATCCATGACGTTCAAGGCCAGTTCTTCGCCGAAAACAGTCTTGTAATCTATGTGGAAACTGAAAATCATATATCGTTTGGGTTAATAAATCTGCTGTAAAGTTAATCAATTTTTCAATGGGCGACGCCCCACATACCGGCAATGTGCGCCATAAAAAGTGCAATCGTTTGCACAAAGTTGATCATCCGCCATCGGCAGAAAGTCGTCCTGTCAAGTGGCCTCCACTGCCCCGTGCATCCCACTCCATCAGGCCTCAAAATACAGACGATAGGACCGGACGGCGCAGAGCTATGCTCCGGACGGCCGAAAGCTATGCTTTGGGCCGCCCAAAGCTATCATATGGACGGCCCGGAGCATAGCTCTGCGGACGCGGCATTTCGCGCCCGGGAAGACAACAATATAACTATCAGGAAACCAATGCGTTAAGACAGCGTACAGCCAGCCGCTTTCCCGGCTTCAGAAACGGATGGAGACCATGACCCCGTTGACATCCACACCGACGGCATAGCGGCTGCGCTCGCCGGTGATACGGTCGCCGATCCAATAGCCCAGCTCCGTTCCGAGCACGCCGATGGCTGCGCCTGCAACGACGTCACCCCAGTGGTGGCGGTTGCGCAACACGCGGTCGACACCCGTGAAAGCGGCCACGCCGAAGCCCGCCACGCTGATCCAAGGCGACAGCTGACGGTATTCCTTGTGCAAAATGGTTGCACCGGCAAATGCAAAAGAGGTGTGACCGGACGGGAAGGAGAAACGGTCTGATCCGTCGGGACGGCGCTCGTGGATCGTGTGTTTGAGGGCGTAGACGGTGCCGGAAGAGAGGATGACCGCAGCGGCCGTGTTGACCGCGAGCCGTTTCCAAGAACTTGCACCCTCCACGCCACAGGCTTTCAGGGCATAGACGGAAGCGAGGGGAACGAAGCGCAGGTAGTCATCGGGACCATCGCCGTGCCAGGCCTTGTCCTGCGCGGCGCCATTCAGGGACAGCAGAAGCGCTAAAATCAGAAATAGATGACGCATAAGGAGGAGTTGCGGGAGTTCGGAAGGGAGTTACAGGAGTTTTCTTTCAGGAGTTGCGGGAGTTCGGAGAGGAGGCGAAGGGGATGAATCGGGAGGTGGCAGGAGCAACTTCCCGACCCATCTTCTTCAACTTCCCTACATTCTTGCTTTCAGGTTGATGAACTTCACGCAGGCAGCTCCGATGATCAGGCTGACACCGGCTACGATCATCATGCTGCTCTGATGGGATCCGACCAAGGAGAGGATGCTGCCGCCGGCAAGCGCTGCCACGATCTGCGGAATGCAGATCGTGCCGTTGAAGAGACCCAGATAGGCACCCATATGCCCATAACCCTGCAGCGCATTGGTCACCATCGTAAAAGGCATGGCCAACATGGCGGCCCAGCCTGCGCCGATGAGCAGGAAGGGAACAAACTGCAGATACTGATCGTGAATGAACGGGACCATCGCAAAACCGATGCCTCCGATGACTAAACTGACGGCATAGGCCATCTTCGTGTTGCTGAACCGCGGCAGCATGGTGGCCCATACGACGCTGCCCATGGCCTGCACCGCAAAGAGGATGCCGACCCAGTTGCCGGCCTCCTGGAAGGCTGCCGATGCGGGGTCCGTGGTGTTCCAGACGGTCTCGGCGATCGCTCCGGTGGTGTAGTTCCACATGTAGAGGAATCCGGCCCAGCAGAAGAACTGCACCAATCCGACCTTCCAGAACGTGGAAGGGGCATGCTTGAGGAGCGTAAACCAGTCGGCCTTCTCCTCGCGGGTTGCCGTCCTGACGCCGTTGTAACCGGCATATTGCTTCGGATCCCATTCCTTCACCTTCAGCGTGGTGTAGATGACGCAAAGGATCAGGATGGCTGCTCCGATGTAAAAAGACCATTTCACCGAGTCGGGCACGACGCCTGCGGCAGCGATGTTCCTGATGCCCACCCAGGTGAAAAAGAAGGGGAAGATGAAGCCCACGACGCTTCCGGCATTGCAGAGGAAGCTCTGGATGCTGTAGGCCTTGGCTTTCTGACGCTCGTTGACCATGTCGCCGACGAGCATCTTGAAGGGCTGCATGGCCATGTTGATGCTCGTATCGAGGAACATCAGGGCCGTCAGGCCGAACACCATGGCACCTGACACGGTCAGTCCGAATGATCCCGCGTTGGGCAGGAGACACATCACCAGTACGGCCAGCGTGGCTCCGATGAAGAGATAGGGGATGCGGCGCCCCAGTCGCGACCAGGTGCGGTCGCTCAACGTGCCGACAATCGGTTGCACGATAATGCCCATGAGCGGGGGCAAAATCCAGAAATAGCTGAGATTGTGCGGGTCTGCGCCGAGCGTGGCGAATATCCGCGAGATGTTTGCACTCTGCAAAGCATAAGCGATCTGGACACCAAAGAAACCGAAACTCAGGTTCCACAGGCTCCAGAAATTCATGTCGGGCTTTTTCTTTAATTCATTATTCATAATTCACAATTCATAATTTGCCGTTCGTCATTCATCATCAAAACTCGGCCTCCCCCCGTCCCCTCCAAAAGGAGGGGTGATCTTCTTGATGCCGGAAAGGGCAGGAAAAGCTTGTGCTTTTGGGATTGATGTCATTTTTTATTGATTCTTTTATTAGGGATAGCTGCACTCCCTCCCCCTTTGGGGAGGGCCGGGGAGGGGCTGCTGCCTATTACCGCGTCGTTCCCCTGATGATCAGCTTGGTCCGCACGACACGCTTTTCGACCTGCGCCAACGGCGCCAGTCCTTCCACCTTATTAATAAGGATGTTGGCCGCTTCCTCACCTACGCGCCTGCCGCGCTGCTCGACCGTGGTCAGCATCGGATCACAGGCGATGGCCCGCTCACCGTTGGTGAAACCGCAGATGCTGTCATCATCTGGAACCCGGAATCCCATCCGCTTGGCCGTGTAGAGCACGCCGATGGCCGTATCGTCATTGACACAGAAGAAGGCATCCGGCCTGTTCT
>JALFRV010000094.1 GCA_022778905.1 Prevotella sp.
TTTTTGGCACGTTTAATGATGCAGGTAAAAATGAAAGGCTGAAGGGTTGTTTTGCAGAGGTCTCAACTTTGCAAACGTACAAGCCGTGGTTGAGCGGAATGTAAAATAAAACTCTTCTGTAAAGCAAATCAGTAAACTTTAACAGGAAGTGTAAGGCTTTTCAGGAAGCAAGTAAAAAACATGGAAACCAATTCTGTAACAACAAACCAAACCGTGTGAAGTAAAATCGGGCATAGTCACTTGTTTCAGTACGCTGAAAAATGAACATATGTTGATTGGCCGATGAACATATGTTCGTTGGCTGATGAAGTTAACTTAGTTGGCCGATGAACATATGTTCGCTGTCCGATGAAGTTAACTTGGTCACCATATTTTCTTTTGTCGATGCAAAACTACAAAGCCCATGTGTAAAGTTTTCCATAGTATAGAAAAGATTTCGTATGAATTTATTTTGGGAAGCCGTAGCAGGCATAAATGGGATGTCTTAGAACTAAATGGCGAGATTTGCTTACGCTTTCAAGTCTTTGAAATCATCAAAAATGACTTCAACAAATTCATTGTCATTTAAATGGAACTGCCCTGTAAACACATCGGGAAAATAAATTTGTCTGGCATCCATCTTCCACCTTTCCTTTTGATCTGTCGGCATATTATCAAGATATTTATAGGAACGCGCGAAATCGACTAACTCCGATGAAGAAAGATCGATAGCATCGTATATTTGCTGAGTCGGGCCTTGGTCAGAGCAGATGATGACTTCTTCGCATCCGAAAAGCTGTGCACGCTCGAAAAACTGCATTCTGTACGCCATCAGCCAGTTCTTGTTATAGAATTCCGAATCTTTATGGAAGGCATGCTCCCATGAACTCCATCTTGAAGTGACATATATATCGAGGTCAATATTTTCTTCAAATATTGCAACCCCACAATCATCTTCATCCATATACAACTCATAAAGTTCGAAGGGATCGTCTAATTCGTCTATTATATTATGTGCACAGGCATCAGAAAATTTAGCAGATCGAAGCCTACCCTCTCCAGCTTGTTCAAGTATCTGTTTGATCTGATATCTCTCAGCAATCATACGCACCACCTTATCAGAATCATCCACCCTGAATGTTTGAAGCTCAGTTACCTCCCTACCATCTATAGATGATATAAGGTTCCTTTCCTTATCGTACATATAATCATTACGCGCAAATAACCTTACATTACGATTTAACCTTTTTGCTATATCTCGCGCGGTAGCAAAAGCATCTTGTACCGGAAGTTTATGCTTAAGTCCAATCTCTACGACATCCCATCCCATGGCTTTTAAATTAAACATTTAACCGAATCGTTTCAACACATGCCGCACAGGTTTGTCAAAACAATACAACAGGAAAGCTGCCAAGACGATACTCAGCACCACAACACCCGCCGCTATGTGCCAAACCGCTGACATAGGCTTGTCAACATTTGGGAATCCAATATACCAGAAAAAAAGATACATAATGGGATAATGTACGGCATACAGCGGATAACTAAGCTCGCCAAGCACCGTAAAAAACCTGTACTGCAACGTCGTTTCCCCGTCAGTTGTCTGGGCTGACATGTACTCGGATCCTCGCGCCGCCAACCATACGATTGATGGGAACGCAATGAATAGTAACAAAAGAATATACAGTCCATTATGCCAAGGATGGTCCGGATCACCAATGAATGGCATGGACAAGAAGACAACCAAGGCCGCCGCACAGATAAGAAATGCATGTCGCTCTGCAAAAATTACAGCTCTGCCAAAGAAAGAGTTATCCTGTTTTGCAGGTACTCGCCTATACCGTCGGGCAAGAATTATTCCAAGGCAATATGGAAACAACATGCGCACCAATCCCGCACCAAAATCGGACAGCGTCCATCCCACTCCGAGATACCCGTCACATCCAACCATGATCGACAGACTGCTGCCAAGAAGGAACGTGATCCAATACAAATAGCGTGAGCGAAGGCGGCACAAGAACAAAGCATAAAGGATGTTACCGATATATTCGAAAAACAACGACCAATGAGGACCATTCAAGGGGAACATCTCTCCATTGCCACGCACATCAAAAGGTTGACCGGGGATGCAAGGCAGCATGAAAAGATTCAAAAGCATGGCTATCAGGACGATGTTCATTGACACATGTTCCGGATTTCCATTGCCGGCAAAATCCCACTTACTCCCTCCCTGAATCATGAACATGATGAAACCAATAAACACAGATATCACCACCATCGGATGTAGGCGTATCAAGCGACGGCGAAAAAACTGCGCCAATGCCATTTTCCTACCTACGGAAGTATCAGCATCGGTCATCGCCGACACCACTCTACCCTGCATCCTGTCATCATAAGCATAAGAAATAACAAAACCAGACAGAATGAAAAAAAAATCTACAGCCAGATAGCCATGGTCACAAGGTTGGGTATATATGCCTGTACCTGCTGCAATCTCATAGCCATATCCTTCAAATAAATGATACCAAAGAACGATAAGTGCGGCAACTCCACGAAGCGCATCAAGAAGAATATAGTGTGGTCTGGAATTCATCTGCAAGTAGTATAAGTGAAAATTACGGGATTCAATACATTTGTCTATTCATTATTTTGCGCATGTATATTCAAATAACACACACATGATGGATCGTTGTTTCATTTGTACGTTTGCATTTTAAAGCACAAAGATATTGCTTTTTAGACTTTTATCAAAGCATCCAAGCATATTTTATTCTAACGCAGCCAAATTCCATTACTATTATATATTGCACCCTGTTTTTGCAATAGGGATTTCACCTAACATGACAAAAAATCCCATAGGGATGTAAAAATAGAAAGAATGCATGTCCAACATTTCACAAACTTTACCTACCTTTGTATCACCGGTCTGAGCCAATGACATTATGCACTAAGACGGAAATAGAAACCACAAGACAAAGAGCAAGATGGCCTACAGGAATATCATTTTCGGCTTGGGTAACGTGATGGTCAAGCTCGGCGAGGGCGCCACAACGCAGGCCTTCGAACAACTGGGGCGGGGCCAGCCGGACCATGTCCGCGAGAATCCCGAAACGCTCCGGCACTTCCAGGGTATGGGAGCAGGACTCGTCAGCAACGAGGAGTTCTTCGCTGTCTTCCGCCGCATGACCCGCGAGGACGTAACCAATGAGCAGATTACCGACGCCACTAACGCCATGCTCCATAATATCCCCGATGCCAAGAAGCAGAAGTTAGTGGACTTGCTCAAGAGGGCTACCGCACCTTCCGCCTCAACAGCACCATCGATCTCCACTGGCGCTACTGTCTCGACCATCTGACCATCTATTCTCCATGGGTCCCTACGGCGTGAACGACTATTTCGGGCGCACCTTCGTATCTCTGGAAATACACCAGAACAAGAAGCCCCGATGACGAGTTTTTTTTTCAGCAGGTCATCCGCGAGACCGACATCCTTCTCGACGCCCCTCTCTTCATCGACGACTTAGAGGTGAACTGCCAAACTGCCGAACGCAATGGCATCCACGCCTTCCATAACAAGGATTTCGACGAATTGATAATCTTATTCTAAAATCAAACAAAGAAAGAACAGCAAGAAAATGAGAAAAGAATCAAGAGCCATGAGCAGTGAGTGGGCATTGGAAATCATGCGCAAAGCCCCTTATATCACTGTCAGCTTCACACGCCCCGATGGAAGCGCATACGGACTCCCTCTTTCGCTCGCCGCCAAGGACGACAACACCTGGTATTTCCATTGTGCCCTTGAAGGCGACAAGCTCGATGCCATCAAGGCTCATCCCGAGGTGTGTCTCTCGGCCGTCACCCAATGCCGCCCCACCGTCGGACCGAAGGACGGCACCTTCACCTTGCAATATAAGTCAGCCATCGCCTTCGGTCGTGCCGAACTCGTGGATACCGATACCGAGAAGATTGAGGGCCTGCGTCTCATCTGTGAGCGCTTCCTGCCCCAGCACATGGACGCCTTCGACCAAAGCATCGCGCAAAGCCTCTCGCGTACCGCCGTCGTGCGCATCATCCTCTTGGCCCCACCCACGGGCAAGCGCAAGCAGTATGACAAGCAGGGCGACGAAATAAAGTACGGGCGGATGGAATAGCCACCCTTTACCCAAATCAGTCCATGGATATTAAGCAAATTCATTCTCTGAAGTGTGCGATTGCCATTCCACATGCCCACGGTTATACCTATTCGATTGGATTCCTCGATGGAAGATGAATCTTCAACAGGACACGAGAGTGATTCCCCCGTCAAACTCCGGATGCAGTACCCACCGTTCCCGAAGGGAGGATCAATAGCCATTCCATATGGCGTATAATAGCCCATTCGATTGCTTTCCCCATAGGGGATAAACACTTGACAGGGCACGGTTGACACGAAATGTCGACCGAAGGGAGACAGGACGTGCCTACCGTGTCTACGCCCGCGCCGGATGGATGAACTCTGTAGGAGTTCAACGCTTTCCCCAAAATCTCGCCATAAAATCCTGATAACCCGCTTCCCCTAACGGGAATACCGATTTTCGGCATATCTCTCCGGAAAACCATGACCTTGCAGTTTGGAACCGGGAAGCGTCTACAGCCCATGTGCGGACACAGGGTGAATCATCACCCAAATAGCCTGATGCCCATCAGAAGCACCATTGCAACTGCGCACACAGCCCATATTGCCCAATGGTATGGACCACGTGTTCGCCAATGGCTGTCTTTTCCCCAAAGAAGGTGCTGAGCATCCGCAGTTCGGCACCAAGGGCAAGGTTCTTGCAGAGCTTGTAGTGGGCACCTACCTTGCAATAGGCCCCGATGCCGCCTTCGTCCCAGCGATCGTCAAAATCGTTGGCAGCATAGCCCATACCCTCTGATGCGGAGAATATCCATCCGTTGGTGGTGCGGAAATTATAGACGATGCTGGCTCCACCATAAAAGATGTTGCATCCGTTGGCATGGAGGTGCGACTGATAGGCGTTGACCTCAAAGCCTATGGCATGCTGCTTGGAGATGTTCCACAGGTGGGCATAGTCGACCGACAGTTCGAGCGACGATGAACCATCGTGAATGGTCTGAAAATCAGGAATATCGTTGAATGAATAGGCAGCACCTCCGCCAATGGTGATGCGGTTTTGAGTTGCGTCCATCTTGTTGTCATTTTGTGCGACGCAGCCGAGGCAAGAAAGCATGAATAATGCAGCTGTCAATACTTTTTTCATACACTTATTAGAAGTTTGTAAGTTAATTATACGCGTTTCTTTGAGGCGATTACGTGGCAGCAGAGGTGAGAAACATGATCATCAGCAAGCTCTATATCCGCCTGCAGCCATTCCATACATGGTTGCAAATATAGAAAAATATCTTGACACACACCAAGTTTTCCAGCATAATTCATACAACAGCCTTGATGAATTGCAGTCAAATGGAACAGTACATACGTCTATAGATGGACATTTACCATGGTCCATCTCAACCACAGTTTTATTACATCCAAGGGCCGGCATAGGGCATACCATCATGAAGGAATACGGAATTAAGATTTCACTTGTCTGAGAACATGCAACGACAGATCCGGGGGTAATCCCGAACTTCCGGTTTTATTTTCGAAAAAAGGAGATTCACCCCGCAAGATTTTGTCTGCAGATGGATTCCAGCCTGAACCGTATGGCATGTGCGTCAGATTTGTAGACCCGATAGAAGACATTGAGTAGCTTTCCATGGCCCCAGCACCCATTCTTTGCATTTTCCTTTACATTCATCCCCATATCCTTGCGTTTTTCTTCGAGCCAACCGGTTCGTGCGTTTTTTATCTCGTTTTTCAGCATTTTGGATAACTTATTGATTGACAAAGACATTGAACAAACAAGAAGGGCTATATTATACCACTTCAAGGCGGATTTGTGTCAAACCGGGCTTCAAAAGCTATCCTTTCGACTTCGGATATGGTTCCTATTGAAGCGCTGAAGGTATCAAATGGGACGCCAATAGCTATCCTATGCCGAATGCGGAACGTGTTCAAGCCAAAGGCTGATGTCCAATAGAACCTGTCAATTGCTCGTTTTCAGAACGATCATATTCTGGTTTGCGCTTTGTCAAAGCGTTTTTTTCTCGATATTATTTTAACACTTTCGCCGGCCGAGTCCTCTTTTAGGCGCGCGCTGTCAGGGGCTCTCGTCAGCCCTGCCACTGGTGACAACGGTTGACTATATCCCGCTGATGAAGGTTTATCCCCAGAGAGGATGGCTGCTGAATGCATGGTTGCTATTGAGCGGATGAATACTTCTGAACTCGATGTATAATGATAAAAACCAGCTGATTACCCTGAAAGAAGGGAAAACGCCCACCGCATGTTCCACACAATCTGCATTCGAAACCGCTTTTTGCTGAATAAAAATCTTTGGAAGAAGGTATATGTTCGGCAAATAATCTGTATCTTTGAAACAGAAAACTGAATTCGGAGGATTATGAACAAGAATATGCAACTTCAATCGGAAAGTATCGTTCAAGAAAGCGAATCAAAAATAGAAATAGGCATATTTCTCTTCCACGACTTCGAATCGCTCGATATCTTCGGACCCATTGAGGTGTTCGGACATATTACCGAATATCACCTGAACTACTGTTCGTTAAGGGGAGGTCTGGCTGCCAGTGCCCAAGGCGCGTCTGTGCTTACCTAACCAATAGATGAGATACCGCCCCCCCGCCATCTTCGTTATTCCCGGAGGAATGGGTACTCGGCAGTTGGTGAACGATGCAGCAGCTTTGGATGCGATTCGTAAACGCGTAGAAAAATCTACTTATTGCCTATCCATCTGCACGGGATCGGCCGTGCTGGCACGTTGTGGTGTGCTCAATGGGCGATGGGCAACATCTAACAAACATGCCTTGGAGTGGGTGAAGAGCATGGGTACGAAGGTGGCGTGGCTCGAAAAGGCACGCTGGTGCGTGGACGGTAAGTTCTACACTTCATCGGGTGTGTCTGCCGGCATTGATATGGCACTGGGCTTTGTGGCTGACCGGTTTGGCAGGGAGCGGGCAGAAGCTGTAGCCCATAGCATGGAGTATGTGTGGAACAGCAATCCTGACGACGACCCCTTTGCCTTTCCGGAGGTAGAATGATTCGCACTCGGCAGTTTCCGTTCGCCACCAGATTGGTAGACCGCTGATGAGCCCAAACAGGTCATTAGGCCGCAGCGTCACATTTACGCTTGTAAGTTCAAGCATTCCTGCGGCTTTCGTCAACTTGCAGAACAAAATCAGATTGGACTATCAAGACCGCCTCGGATTGAAAGTCGGTACACATCAGTGGGTGAAGATGCCATCTCCCCCCTCCATTGCTGAAGGCAGCCGAGAGGATTTCTATCCACGGCTTCGCACAGAAAGAGCCTATAGAGTTGACAACCTTCTACCGAAAGCTCCATCATCTTATTGGCGACGGTGGATACCTGATTGCCATACGGGGGGCGCCAATTAGACAACAAGAAGAGGCTGAAGCCCGCTTCGACTCACCATTATAACATCATTATCATTCATTAAAACAACATGGAACAATCCGTTTTAAAAAACATTCTATCACGCACCAGCGTGCGTACTTTTCTGCCTCGGCCGGTAGAAATGTTGCAAATAGACACCTTGCTGCGTGCCGGTATCGCCGCACTTTCATCCATGGATAAGCGTCCTTGGCACTTTGTGGCAGTGACAGATGCCAAAAAGCTGGAGCAACTGAGCAATGCCAATCCCTATGCACATTTTGCCAGCAAGGCGCCGTTGGCGATCATTGTTTGTGGAAACCTCAATAAAGCGGCGCAAGGCTTGGCACAGGAGTTCTGGATTCAGGATTGCTCGGCTGCCACCGAAAATATTCTACTTGCGGCACATGGCATGGGACTGGGTGCTGTGTGGACAGCCAACTATCCTTTGCAAGACCGCATGGATGCCGTGCGCCATGTGCTGAACCTGCCTGATTATATCGTTCCGCTCAATACCATTGTGATAGGTTACCCAAAGAACGAAGGCAAGCCCAAGGATAAATGGGCAGACACCGATATCAGTTGGAACACCTTCGGCGGAAAACTCTGATAACCACCTGCGCGCGGACGGCATATCACCACAGACATGAACGCAGTATCTGCGATGCTCGTTTACCGGAAGCGATGCGCCATTCGCGCGTAGGTTCTTGATATCTGAAAAGATGAGTGTACTCAGGTGATGTCATCGAAGTTCACAACCGTTGGAGAGAGGAGGTTGTCCAGGATCTGACATTCACGTCCGAACTGATTTTTTGTTCGATGGCAGGGCGGATTGTCTGCCGGGGATTCGAAAGGCGTAGCGGGCTTCGTCAAGGAAGCCCGGCAGGAAAGATGTCCTGTAAGCTGACGAAAGCCGTAAGAATGCTTGAACCTAAAAGCATAAATGTGACGCTGCTGTCAAATGACCGATTGGGGATTATTTCTTCAGCTTTGGCAGGAATCCAAGTCCCGACATATTGTGTTGCCACAGAATTGGCGGGTAACGATAATGGTCCTTACGTGCCTAGTCAAGCTCGGTGTCTATCTGGTCAAAGTGGCCATCGCGCAGCAGTTCCACGAGATTGGGATTGAGCAGCACCGCCTTGCCGAAAGCGAGAAACTCGGTGCTCTTGGTAGCCCACGCACGGTCTATATCAGCGGCAGTGAGCAGATTGCCCACGCCAATGAGCGGCATGCGTCCGGCTATGCGGTCGTGCAAGAGAGCCGTACGCAACTGGGTCGTGTCGGCTCCACGGCGGGCATGTGCAAAGAAATCGTGCAGCGAGACATGCAGATACTGCAATGGCATTTCAATCAGCGCATCTACCAAGGCGAAAGTATCGGTCATGGTGAGTCCGTCTTCCTCCGGCTCCTCGGGCGAGAAGCGGTAACCTACGATGAAATCGGGGCGCTGTGCCTTGGTGCGTGCTGCCATCACCGAGTCGACCACAGCGAGCGGGAAACGCATACGGTTTTCGATGCTGCCGCCCCATTCGTCGGTGCGGCGGTTGGAGTATCCCGAATAGAACTGCTGCAACAAGTATCCATTGGCGCCATGAATCTCTACGCCATCGAATCCGGCCTCGATGGCAAGCTCGGTGGCTTTGCCAAACGCCATGATCACATGATTGATCTCCTCAGTTGTCATGGCATGCGCGCCGTTGAGTGATTTCTCCTCGCCGTCCACCTCAAGATCGCTGCTTGGGGCGACGGGACCTGTGCCGGCAGTCAGTTCTGCCGTAGCCTGTCGTCCGCCGTGATGCAATTGCAGGATGGCTTTCGTGTGTTGCTTCTTGATGAGTGCTGCCAAGGTCTTCAGGCTTTCGAGATCCTCCTCGCCAATGGCTTCGGGTTCTCCGGTGAATGCCTTTCCTTCGGGTGACACTAAAGTGGCAGCGGTGATGAATAGTCCGAATCCTTCGGCACGTCCCTGCAAGAAAGCGCGTTCCTCGTCAGTTAAATGCCCATCTGCATCAGATGCCCAATGGGTCATGGGAGCTACTACGAGCCGGTTGGCAACTGTCACACCATTATTCAATGTATATGGCTCAAAAACGGGTTGAATGTTCATTGTCTTTATCCTTTTAATTTATTCACGTTAGACAATCTGTATGCAAATATGAGGCCAGAGTGTTACAGCACTGTGCGACATTGACATTAAATCCCATTATTTAACTCCTATTGCATGACGAAATGTCACATGCTGACAGAAGTCTCCCGATCAGGCAGCGAACGGTCCAAACAGAGATGCGGGGAGCGGACCTGTCCATTCTCTCTTTTCTACCGTTTCTCCCCCCGTTGCTGACTTACCATGATCCTCTTCTTTATTTTTTCCACCGGCTCATCGCATTCTTGTTAAAACCTTTGGGCAATTCAACTCTTTTTTGTAAGTTTGCGAGCCAAAGCTATTCAACATACAAAAAGAAACCAGCAACTATGAAATACCTCATTTTACCAAAGAGCGAAGAGCCGCGTCAGCTTCCTTTCTATTTTGCCGTGGAAGAATATGTCGCACGCACATATACCGACGACGATTATTTCTTTATATGGCAGGTCGAACCCACCGTGATGCTCGGCAGAAACCAACTGATCGAAAACGAAGTGAACACCGGATACTGCCAGGAACATGGAGTGCACATCTTCCGACGCAAAAGCGGTGGCGGATGTATTTATGCCGACTTAGGCTGTATGCAGTTCTCGTATGTCTCGGATGCCGCAAACGTGAGTGAAATCTTTCCGCGTTACATGGAGACTGTGGCAGATGTGCTCCGATCTGTGGGCATCAATGCCGAACGGTCCGGGCGCAACGATATACTTGTTGACGGGCGGAAGGTGGCTGGCAGTGCCTACTATCGGATAGGCAAACGCAGCGTACTGCACAATTCGCTGCTCTTCAGCACCACACTCGACCATCTGTCCCAAGCGCTCAACGTACCGAAAGAAAAACTGCAGAGCAAGGGCGTGGCGTCGGTCAAGCAGCGTGTGAACAATATTGCCGATTATCTCTCGATCTCCATCGACGAATTCATCAGCCACGCCCGACGCTATTTCTGTGGCGATAACGTGCGAATACTCACCCCACATGACATGGGACAGATCGCAGAGATCGAGCGGTATCTCGCTTCGCCAGAATTTGTCTATGGCAAGAATCCACGCTATGAGACCGTAAGAAAGATGCGCTTTGCAGATGCGGGGACCATTGAAGCATACATAGAGCTGAAAAACAACACGATTGTGAACATCAATTTCGTGGGCGATTACTTCCTGTCGGGCGACATCGATACCGAACTAATAGCCCCACTTCGGAACCAACCTTTCACCCGCGAGGCGGTGACGGAGGCCCTCAGAAATACGGATGTACCGTCCGTCGTGCGCGGACTGACAATCGACAGACTGCTTCGGTTGCTCTTCGGAAGACCACCTCATGTGATGAAGCCTGACTGGCTGAAGATAAAACTCGGGGGAAAGCGCACCGTGAGCGAGACGGCAGGCATCCTGAACCAACATCAGCTCAACACCATCTGTGCGAGTGGACTCTGTCCAAATCGCAATGAATGTTGGGCCGCTCGCACAGCTACGCTCATGATCGGAGGCGAAGTGTGCACGCGTAACTGTCGGTTCTGCAACACGCTCTCCGGACATCCCAAGCCGCTGAACCCAGAAGAACCCCAACAGGTTGCCGCCACGGTGAAGGAACTCGGGCTGCGCTATGCTGTCATCACATCGGTAGACCGCGATGATCTGCCCGATTATGGGGCCGATCATTGGGTGAAGACCATCGAGGCTATAGGCAAAGTAAATCCCGATACACGCATCGAAGTGCTGTTACCCGACTTCATGGGACGTGCTGACCTGCTGAAACGCGTCCTCGACACCCGACCCTTCGTGGCTGGGCATAACATCGAAACCGTGAGAAGGCTTACACCATCTGTGCGAAGTGTGGCCGAATACGACCGCAGTTTAGAGGTGCTGCGCATCATTGCCAACCATGGAATCAGCGCCAAGACCGGTTTCATGGTGGGATTGGGTGAAACAGATGCCGAGATAGAACAAACCATGGACGACATCTTGGCCACAGGATGTCGCCGCCTGACCATCGGACAATATCTTCAACCAACATCGCGTCATCTTCCGGTAAGAGCGTACATCCATCCTGATAAGTTCAGGGAATATCGCGACATAGCTCTTGCAAAGGGCTTCGAACATGTCGAGAGTGGTCCGCTCGTCCGTTCGTCTTATCATGCCGAGCGGGGGGCAGGGAAATAATGGCTCAGTAGAAAAATCGTGGGAATAATAGCTTGTGAGTGAAATTAAATGCTTTACTTTGTGGTATGGAAACTGAATATCTCAAAGCAATAGCAAGCATGGTATTACCTGCGCAGATTCTTGATTACTTTACAGTGGTTGGTTTGACACAAACGGATACAGAGATTCATATTCAGTTTGGATGAACTGATGGACAAATCCTTGTAATCTTACAGATTTTAAGTCTGATGCAGCCTTAAATAGGGATGCATAACCAACTTTGTAGCTATCGCTCCCACTCATATCTCCCCCCCATTTTGAACTTCCATCGATATAATTTTTCTCCGAGATCACTGAATAGTCTGAAAAGAACTATTGAGCTTCTTGGGCAAATTTAGCTCCCCAATATTGTTGTTTAGGAGCATCACTACCTATTAATCTTCCTAAAACTCCACTCTTCCAGTAGCCATTTACTAAAAGTATTTTTTCTCCTTTAACATCTATTCCATTTATTGGATTATTTGCACAATATGAATATGCAGATAAAGCACTATAATCTTCGGCGAATGGATCGACACTCATCCACAGACTCAACCTCGGCTCATAGTACCTCGCCCCATAATAATACATGCCCGTCTCCTCATCGAACGCCTTGGCATTGGTATACCGACTGTTGGCTGCACTCGGACAAATATAGCTCGGTTTTATTTGCCTCTCGTTGACACAAAAGTTGAAGAGATAAGGCGTGTTCCACGTATTGTTGCTGTTGGCTTTCCCTTCGGCCGCCGATTTCCTTGACAGCAAATTGGCTTTCCCTTCGGCCGCCGATTTCCTTGACAGCAAATTGACTTTCCCTTCGGCCGCCGATTTCCGCCAAGGCTCCAATTCCTCTATGAACACCTCACCAAATGGCACATACTCAATATGCTGCGCTACCTCACCGTCAGAGTTGGTGATGTAGCTGCCGCCCTCGTCGGTGGTGTATTCCGTCCCGATCTCGCTGCCGTCAGCAAGCGTCACCTTCATGGCGCGGTCGAGCACGTCATAGACCGTCACGGTGAGCGACACGTTGTCAAAGGTCATGCAGACACGGGGGGGGGGTAGACCGGAGAGACGATTCGTTTAAGGAACCATTTGCATTCATGTGGCGATATGTACGTCCTTGATTGCAAATGTAAAGCATTAATTCGTAATGCGCAAGAGAAACAGGGGAAATTTCGCGGTATTCATTTTCTTGCCGTGGATTGCATAGGGCATGATGGATATTTCGCCATTGCAACACTTCCCACTTTTGATAATTTCCGTTGAATTGCAATGCGGACATTGAAACTCAACTCCC
>JALFRV010000139.1 GCA_022778905.1 Prevotella sp.
GTTCCATCATCTGCCACTTCTCATCTGAAGTGGCGCCCGCTTTGCAGCCTTGCAGCACCGCCACGAAGTCTTCCCACTCCTGCTGGCGGGGCAAGCGGGCGAGGCGGGCCATGGCAGTGTCCCAGTCAAAGTCAAGCGGCGTCTCGACGATCATGAACACATGGTTGCGCAGGATGTAGAGTTCCATTTCCAAGATCCCCACTTCCCGGATGCCTTGACGGATCTCCGGCCACGACTTTGCGGCACTGTGGGCCTCGCGATACCTTGCGATCAACTGCGGATCGTCACGCAGATCGAGCATCTGGCAATAGCGCTTTACCGGTCCGTTGTACTCCTTTACTTCATATCCTTCTGTCATATTGCGTGATTGTTGATGGTTACTTTGCCCAAGTGACGACAAATTTGCCCACGTCCTGGAGCTGCATGTCGCGGTTGTCAGACCGCAGATTCTCGATGAGGACATTCTCTATGGGCGACTCTGGAAGCCCTGTAGCCTTGATGAGACGCGTGCAATTGTCGACGGTGATGTCCTTGAAGAAGAGGTTGCGGTATACGGGCGTCATGTCCGTCACATCCGGCTTGGGCAGCCGCTGGGCCGCCTTGCCCACGTAGGTGGCAGATCCCAGCATGTCCCAGTTGAATGCCGACTTGGCCGAAACGCGGATCCGCTCGAACCACATGTTCTCTCCGCCTCCTCCGCGCGGTCTTCTGGTCTTGAAATAGAATCCGTTTGACGGTGCTTCCATCACGCAGTCGTGCATGTAGACATTGCGCACCATGCCTGCCGTCTCACTGCCTATGGTGACGCCACCTGCCCCGCGCTTGACGGTGCAATAGCGAATGACGACGTTCTCCGTAGGGCGCCGGACGGTCCGTCCGTCCTTCCCGCGGCCCGACTTGAGTGTGAAGCAGTCGTCGCCGCAATCCAAGGTGGTATACTCGATCAGCGCGTTGACGGACGAATCGATGTCAATGCCGTCCGTGCGGCCCAGCCCGTGGCTGCTGACAGTGACGCCGCGGATGATGATGTTCTCACAATAGCAGGGAACGATGTTCCAGAAGATCGACTGCTCAAACGTGACGCCTTCGACCATGACGTTGCGGCAATGCATCGGACCGAAGAAGACCGGGAGGAAGACCTTGCCCCCGTCGGCCCCGTCATAGACACGACGGGCGAGCGGAACATCGCCCACCGACTCCTTGATACCGCCCTCGGCGCGCTTGCTCATCTCACAGTCGCGAGCGGGCGCAATGAGCTTTCCCGCTCCCGTCAGCGCGATGTTCTCGGCGCCGTCGGCATAGACCATGGCGCCCATCGACATGACATCGATGCCTTCATTGCGCGTGGCCACGACGGGGAGATAGTCCCTGATATCGCCGCTGAACCGGAGTTCGGCTCCTGCATCAAGATGGAGGTCGACGTTGCTGCGCAGTTGGAGGCGTCCGGTGAGCCACTTACCGGCCGGCACAATGACGTGGCCCCCACCCTGCCGGGCTACTTTGTCGATGGCCCGCTGTATGGCCGCGGTCGACAGACGCTGCTGGCGTGCACCCGTCTTGGTGACGGAAAGGCTGCGGTTGGGGAACTCCAGACGCTTCAGCTGAGGCATTTCGAATGGAGACTTGATCGGTTCGATCTGTTCGGGCATCGGCCTTTGTGCACTGGCTGCCAAGAGGAAGAGGCTCGACGCAATTGCTAAGATGATTCGTTTCATAAATAGTCATTAAGTGTCAAGTGCATGATTGAAAGGCGCTTTCAATCATCTGTCCTGCAAAGATAAATAAAAAAACGGAAGCATCCTACAAATGTTCCCATTTATTATAGCAGATGTCGAAAACAGCGATCTGAGAAGCGGGGCGATGAAAAGCCGCTGGACGGTGCACGATCCGACGCAAGCCGCCATCCCGTCCACCGCGGGCGGATACGCTGATCCGCCCCTACGGGGGAAACGGTTTAGCCATATCAATGTCTGGCTTATGAACCCGGATCGGCCATCAGACCGCTGGAGCACATTTATTCTTGTCATTGCAGGCAATCTGTCCTGCAAGCGGACGAAAGCAGTTCGGACGCTAATGACCGATCCGGGATGAATGGCGGACGAGGCGTACATGCGATATCAGATCCCCGCCTGTCGGAGGAACGGGGAGGACACCGCCCGGACGGGCACGAGGCATGCCACGGCACCGGGTAGGAGCGAATGGTTGCGCGGAGGGTATGGGCTTCTTCTTCAAAAGCCATTTTCTGACTCCGTCCCGGCTGCATTTTACCCCTCTGAAAAGCATAGTTATCCTATGCCCGGCGCAGAGCTATGCTTTGGGCAGCCAAGAGCTATCATATGGGGCGCCCAAAGCTATCATATGGACGGCCCGGAGCATAGCTCCGCGGAGCACATATATAACTTATTGATTATGAGAATGTTTCAACCATGAAATCGAAAGCTCCCTTACGGAGGTTGATCCCGTATTCCAACCAGGCCTTGAGACAGGCAAGAAAGTTGGCCCAACCTTCCGTATTGCTCACTATCCAGGCCATCCCGTCTTCGCCCATGGGCATGCCCGTCTCGGCGACACGTACCACCGTGGAGCCGTCGGTGCGCTGTTCGAGCCTCATCTCCACCGTCAGTTCCTCACCCGTGGCGGCGTCCCAGGCAAAGCTGACGAGCGAGGCGGGGACCACGGACCTGACCCGCACGGGTGAGTCGACGGGAAACTCGGGGAACTGCCAATAGACCGTGCGACCGGTTTCCAAGCGGTCCGAACCTTTCGAAATGAAATAATTGCACATGATGTCCGGGTCTACGATAGCCTCGAACACCTCTTCGGCCGTGCGCGAAATCTGCAGGGCGGCCTTGACGGTCAACGCTTCCATCGCAGTTCAATCTTCCTGCAGGGGTTCGTAATTGACCATCCACTCGATGCCGAACTGATCACAGACCAGTCCATAGAGCGGACTCCAGAACGTCTCGGCAAGCGGCATCCGGACGGTCCCGTTGACACTGAGCGCCTCGAAAATGCGTCGCGACTCGTCGGCCGACTGCGAGTTGACACAGATGGTGACGTTGTTGCCCTGCACGAGTTGGTGACCCGTCCCATCGTCGAAGCTGTCGGAGCCGTAGAGGGCGGTGTCTCCACTGACGGGAAGTCCCACGTGCATCACCTGATCCCGGATGGCTTCGGGTATGGGGAACCCTGCATCGGGCATGTCGCGGAATCTGTAGAGCCCGTCGAACTCACCGCCGAAGACCGACTTATAGAAGTTGAAAGCGGCTTCACACTGACCATTGAAGGTCAAATAAACATTAACTTTTGCCATAAAGATATCGGATTAAATGAATGATCAAGAAAACTACATGTGATCCGGAACCATGCCTGTCGACACGCGGACAGCTGCTTTCAGCCCGCTGCCGAGGCACCGTTCTGCTTCCGGCCGGCCCGATAGAGATCGACCGACTTATACCCCTGCACGAGTATGTCGGCCATCTCCTGCAGATGCCTGACCACCGTGGCCTCGGCACTCACCCCAAAGACATAGCGCGCCCATCCCCGCTGATAACCGGGCGTGAGGCTGTTGAACCGGGCAAGTGCGTCGGGATGGGCAGACAGACGTTCGATCAGTTCGGGCAATCTGTCGACATAGGCACTGACACACTGACTGGGCTGCCTGCTCTGCCTGCGCTTGTGGGCGTGCTTCAGTCCGATCACGGTGAAGACATCATTGAAGGCCACCATCTTGTTGAACTTCAAGTCGGAATCGTCCACATATCCGTCGTTGTCCATATCGATGACCGTAAAGAAGTCATCGCGGCCGATATAGGTGTCATAGCGCCTGTTTCCCTTCTTGGGGTATGCGAAAAAGGCCACTCCCCCGGGATTGATCCGATCCTGACGGATGAGGTCATGCACCCGGGCGGCGAACTCGTCCAAAGAGAAGATAAAATGAAACACCAGATCGTATCGGCCTGCGCCAAGTGTCCGGTCGAAGTCGATCCCATCGAAGGCCTGCACGTCCTCCGGGCAGTCTATGATCGCCTTGCGGGCGTATTTGGCCAAGTCCAGTTTGCGGAAGAGCAGTTGATCCATCGTCGATTGGCTTTAAAAGGGGTTCATATTACTTATGTGGACAAAGATAGGAAAAATAATGTTCACTTGGGAGGGATTTGCTGAAGAAAACGAGCTGTTCGTTGAAGAAAGTTGCATTTGAGCGTTCCGCGTGTTATCTTTGCATTATCAAAGAGAGGATAAGATATCAAAAAATGTTTAAACCAGTCAGTTTTTATTTTTGTTCTTGCTAAATTCAAGGTTATTTCAATAGGTAACTGAATCGAAAAGACAGAGATTGTTAGTGAGATTTAGATTATATAAATTTTGAGTTAATTACTGTTCTTCAAGGGGATGTGTCAAAATAGGCACATCCCCTTTTTTGTCTTTCTCTATGATGCATTCTCTTTACTCACTTTACGCGGCGACTTCAGCCGGTCTTCTTCTGAAAATGTTCATATAAACGCATAACGGCGTAAAAACGGCGTG
>JALFRV010000145.1 GCA_022778905.1 Prevotella sp.
ACATTATGTAGACAGAAATGCTTATCTTTGCTCACGAAAAAGCATTTGACAATGAAAAATCTGATGAATTTAACAATAACCATAATGGTATTGTTGTTTACTTCCGACTCGATAAACCTATCAGCAAAGACGAAGGTGAAAGACGGATATAAATTGGTGTTTCGAGAGGAGTTTAAAGGCAGAGCCCAAACTATGAATGCAAAGCATTGGGGCGTTCCGAAGCGACAAAACTACATGTGGGCACGGCAGATTTCTAATTCTCCCAGTGTCTACGCCATCACAAAGGGAAAACTTATTTGTAAGGCCATCCCCAACACCGTGAACCCCAACGATACAGCAGAGATGTTGACAAGTGCTTTTTCCACAAAGGATAAGTTCGAGTTCAAATACGGCAAGGTGGAAGTGAGATTAAGAACCTCAAACGTTGAGGGCAACTTCCCTGCCGTGTGGCTCTTACCCGCCGAGCAAAAAGGAGTTCCTTTCAGATATGGCGAGATCGACATCTTCGAAACATTCGGAAATGACGGGAAGGCCCACCAGACCGTTCATAACCATCGCACGTTTGCGTTAGGCCGGAAGGAGAAGAACGCCTTTCCGCATACTTTGGATGTAACCCAATGGCACGTCTATGGTGTGGAATGGACGCCCACCTACCTTCTGTTTACGATAGATGGCAAGACAACAGGCTATTACGAGAAGTCGAAAGACGCCAAGATACTGGCTGAGGGCCAATGGACTTTCGACAGACCTTATTATATAGTGGTCAATCAGAGCACGGGCCAAAAAGGTTGGCATGAGCCCGATGTGAATCACGTGTATGCTACCGAGGTGGATTGGATAAGGGTTTACCAGCGGAAATAGTGCTCCGCTGGCGTAGTCCGTATTTCTTTTTGGTGGCGTATTCGATTGGGATACCCCCCAGTTCGGAAGCGATGTGCGAATAGGAGGAATACAAGCTTCCTATGATTTTTTTTGTCTTGCTGAGACAGTATAGGTCGTTTACGGCAAACTCCATTCCCTCCAGACTATCGCGCTCTGATTTTTCGAACTGTGTGATGATGCGCTGAGGGAATCTTCTTATCATCTCATGCTTAACAGCGTCATCGTCTGTTGCGATATAGAACTTTACGTTTGAGTCTTTTGCTATTTCGTTCTCCATACGCATATAGAAATCCTCTAAGGGTGACAGTCTTATGGATTCTTTGTTGTCTGTCCTTCTTATATGCACACCTATCGTATTTTCAGAGAAGAGGGCAAACACCTTGTCAATGTCTCTTCTAATTTTGTCACATGGGACAAACGTGTCTTTCATGTTGTACCCTTTGCACATAGTGCTTCCCGAAACGAGCAGCAGATTTCGGGGTGGTTTCTTTCCAATGACTTGATAGACATTCTTATCCTTCTCATCGTACAGGTTGTAGTTATAAAGTATCTTTGTCGAAACGAGTTTCAGGAGGGGCAACCTGAGTAAATACTCTTTTCTGAATTCAATATTATACACCCCAGATTTATTGGTTACGACATGTACGGACGGGCTATCTATCGGGAGGAATAGTTGCTCAAAATTGGCATTAAGGCCTTTTCGTTCATTCCACAATATTTCCAGAGAGGCCTGGTAATGTTGTGCGATGGCGATGGCCGAGGCGATAGCTCGCATTCTATTGCCCAATCCGCCAGTGGGTACTAACTTGATTATCATGTGACTGCTTTTTATTGAATAGTATTCTTTATGGCTTCGAGCCATCCATGTCCGAATTCCAGATCGGGCTCCACATAATTGCCTTCACCCCATTCGTTCCATGATTTAAGCACCATGATCCTATGCTCAGGCGCTTTCTTCTCTATGTAAGTCAAAGCATCGTTGATATGTTCTTCAAATGCTTTTGGCGTGGCATGGACATAGATGCCATCAAGCGTTGCCGCCCTTGGACTACGATCCCATTGTGGCACAATGGTAGGATACACGTTTTCCCATTTGGTTTCTGGTGGAAAGAAGCCTTTTACAGTGCGGGAATAATCAAAGAACTGTCCGATAGGTAATCCGGCTTTGCGGAGAATGGTCTTGCATAGATTGAGCATTCTTCCCTCACTGAGCATTTCACCACGTCGCATGCCTATGCAGTTTACGGCGTCAAACCCCATGTCGAGAACCGTTTGAAACAGGTCTTGACTGCTCTCCACGTTTGGAAGGACTCTTGATTTGGTTCCGTCTGGATTGAGTTTGAAGGTCAAAGTGGCGTCGCACATACTTACAAAGTGCAATCCGGGCAATCCATTTTCTTGCGCCAACTTTCTCCACGTGACAATCCACTCCTTCACCCTCGTGTGTTCCCAGGGATTGTACAAGAAGAAAACAGGTTTCCCGTCTATTGTGATGTAACGTTTATCGCGAAAGGCGGGAAGTACGTTCATGAAGTGATTATAATCATCGTCATACCCTGGGTAGGTCTGTTCAATCAGCATGGAATTGCTTTGCATGTTCGACTTGCGGTTCCATGTTTTGTTAGACCAAGAGTGGTTGGCCCAGCACAGGCAGAATGGGAAGTCGGGCTTGCCACTTGCCAGCACCTCGTTGAACGGTCGCTCAAGGAGTTGTTTGCCACCAAACCAATAATGGTAATAGCAGAATCCCTCAATGCCGGCCTCGTGTGCTAGGTCAGCCTGCTGCTGACGCACCTCAGGCAACCTCAGATCGTAGAATCCCAAATCTGCAGGAATCTTAGGTTGCACATGCCCTTTGAAAAGAGGTTTGGCCTTGGCCACATTGGTCCATTCTGTAAATCCAGGTCCCCACCATCGGTTGTTTTCAGGTATGGGATGAAATTGGGGAAGATATAATGCTATAACCCTTGCTTTCATTGCTTTCAGGTGATTGTTTCTTTATTCTATAATCTTAATGACTCTGGCGGGATTACCTCCTACCAAGGCGTTGGCTGGCACATCTTTCGTTACCACCGCGTTAGCGCCTATAATGCTTCCTTTTCCTATCCTCACGTTAGGAAGGATGCACACCATCTCGCCAATCCAAACGTTGTCTTCAATTACGACGGGACCTTTGCTATACATAGGACGCATGTTGGCAGGCATACTGAGCTCTGATTTCTCCGCCTTGCCATGCGAATTGTCGCAGATAAACACTTTTCGCCCTATTCTCACGCCGTTTCCTATTGTTATGGAGTTGATACATGTAAGATGACCGTTATCGCCAAAACTACAGTTGTTTCCAACAACAACTGATGGCGTAAACAATTGCTGTTGGTAACTGTCGTACACTTCCCACACCACATCATTTCCACAATACAAATTGGATCCGATAGCGATATGCTTGGCGCCTTTCAAAAGCGAGAAACCTTGGAAGAGGCAATTCCGGCCACACGTTTTGAACTCGTGCATGATCCAACGCGAGTAGAACACATCCTTGGCTTTGGAAATCCTATCC
>JALFRV010000147.1 GCA_022778905.1 Prevotella sp.
AGTACATGAGTTTTTGATTGATGATCTGGAGATCGATGAGGACAAAATTGCCCCTGAGGCGCTGCTGAAGGATGATCTCAACATTGATTCACTCGACTTTGTAGACATTGTAGTGATCGTCGAGAAGAAGTTCGGATTCAAGATCAAGCCCGAAGAAATGGCAGGTGTGAAAACCCTGAGCCAGTTCTGCGATTACATCGAGCGTAAGATGAACAGCTGAGACAGGGACTGCGACTGATCGGAAAAGGTATGGCAACTAAAGAATGGAAGGGAAAGACAGAAGGTACTCCGCGCATGCACCGGAGCCTAATTGCGGCTTTGAAACACATGCCGCTATGGTTTGTTTATGCCGGAGCATTCGTCTTCGTGATCCCATTCTATATCGTTTTTGCCCACCAGGGATACATTTCGATGTATCATTTTTTTCGTAAGCGCTTTAAGGAGAATCCGTTCAGATCGTTCTTACACACCTATCAGAACCACTGCCGCTTTGCACAGGTCATTCTTGACCGTTTCTACGTCTATGGCGGAGGAAGGTTCCGTTTTGAGATCGATCATCCCGACCTGTATCAGCAGTTGGCCAAAAGCGAATCGGGGTTCATGATCATGAGTGCCCATGTTGGCAATTACGAGATTGCCGGCTATACGCTGATGGCCACAGACAAGCGGATCAATGCATTGGTTTTCGGTGCCGAAGCGGAAACAGTGATGCACAACCGGCAGCGGATATTTGCCGGGAACAACCTCCGAATGATTCCGATCAAGGAGGATATGAGCCATTTGTTTCTGCTGAACGATGCACTTGCTGACGGTGAATCGGCCAGCATCCCGAGCGACAGGATTTTCGGCAGTAACCGGCACTTGGTATGTGACTTCCTGGGAGCTCCGGCGAAGTTCCCCCTCGGGCCGTTTCTGATGGCCGTGCAAAGGGACCTTCCGGTCATCTCCATTCATGTGATGAAGACAGGCCTCTATCGCTACAACATCTATATAAAGCAGTTTGAGACGTCCAGAAGGGGCTCGTTGACCGAACGCGCAAAATATATAGCAGATCAATATGTGGCTTTCTTGGAAAGCATCGTCCGCAAATATCCCGCCCAGTGGTTCAATTATTATGAGTTCTGGAATTAATATGCCGCCACAATTGGAAGAAATCGACATTCACGAGCTATTGCCTCAGCAGGAGCCTTTTGTGATGGTCGACAGGTTGGAGTACTTCGATGAGAAAGTCACTTCAACCAGGTATTATATCCGCGAGGATAATCTCTTTGTTGAAGACGGGCGGCTCAATGCGTGTGCCCTTGCCGAGAACATGGCCCAGACCTGTGCAGCGCGTCTCGGATATGTCAACAAGTACATACTCCGGCGCAACATCCAGATCGGCTTCATCGGTTCAATCAGTGGGATGGAGGTATTTGGGGACGCGATGGTAGGAGATATCATTGAGACGAAAATCAAGGTCATGGAACAGATCATGGGCCTCACTTTGGTTCACGCAACCGTCAAGATCGGTGAACGGTCCATTGCGACGGCAGAGATGAAAATTGCATTGACAGAGGAGGAGACTGCATGACAGAATTGAAAGCCAGCAAGAATTTTAGTGTCAGATTCAGTGAGGTCGACTCGATGAAGATCGTCTGGCACGGTTCGTACGCCCTCTATTTCGAAGATGCACGTGAAGCTTTTGGCAACAAGTTTCATCTTGACTATCAAACGATCTATGATAATGGATGTTACGCGCCATTGGTGGAGCTGAACTTCAGCTATAAAGTGCCGCTTGTGTATGGCATGCACCCTCGGATCGATATTATCTACGAGCCGACCGAAGCGGCCAAGCTTGTTTTCCGATACGAGATCTATGACAGCCGTACAGAGACGCTGATAGCGACGGGAAAGAGTGTGCAGGTGTTCTTAGACCTCAACTACCAACTGCTGTGGGAGAACCCGCCGTTCTTCGAAAAGTGGAAAGCGGAGTGGAGCGTGCAATGAGGCTTTATTGAATGGAACAGCTACGGAAACTTTGATCTGAACAACCAATGATAGCAATAACAGCAAATAACATCACGTCCCCATTGGGATGGAGCACTGTGGATAATTACCGGGCAGTTGCATCCGGGCAATCTTGTCTGCGCAGATACGATGGGCTGTGGGGAGTCCGTGATCCTTTCGCGGCTTCATTGTTTTCTGCCGGGCAATGGGAAACTATCATGTTGGACGACCGATTCACTCGTTTTGAAAGTCTGTTGGTCCGTTCCATCGAGACCGCATTGGCTTCTACAGAAGTGGATCCGTTGTCGCCGAAAGTGCTGTTAATCGTCAGTTCGACCAAAGGAAACATCGAATTGCTGGATCCAGCCATACCATCCCCATCAGGCAGATCGCGTTCGGAGGCGCTGCATTTGGGAAACGCGGCCTTGGCCGTTGCTTCCTATTTCCGAATGAGCAACTTGCCGATCGTCGTCTCCAACGCCTGTGTGTCGGGGCTATCCGCCCAAATTGCAGCATGCAGGGCACTCCGGAGCGGACGCTATGACTATGTCATCGTTGCCGGGGCGGAGGTTCTATCGCGGTTCATCGTTACCGGATTCCAATCGCTGAAAGCACTTTCTCCCCAGCCGTGCAAGCCTTTCGACATTGACAGAAGTGGCCTGAATCTCGGCGAGGCAGCCGCAACAATCATTCTCCGGCGTACGATGGAGAAAGAGAAAGTGGAAGGGTGGACCATCGGAGCATATGACACTTGTAACGATGCCTGCCATATCTCCAGTCCGTCCCACAGCGCCGAAGGTTGTTACAAGGCTTTAAAGTCTGTCACGAAGGGCGTTAAGGCTGCTGATCTCGCTATGATCAACTTGCACGGGACGTCCACCCTCTACAACGATGAGATGGAAGCGAAAGCACTGCATCGGGCTGGATTAACCGACATCCCAGTCAACTCGCTGAAAGGCTATTATGGTCACACGATGGGAGCAGCCGGCATTGTCGAGTCTGTCCTCTCCATGCACGGCATCGATGCCCATACGATCTTGGGTACAAGGGGGTATTCCGAATGTGGAGTACGGCATGCCGTCAATATCTCAGATATGAGCCGTCCGACGAATAAGCACATAATGGTTAAGACGCTGTCTGGTTTTGGAGGAGCGAATGTAGCAATACGCTATCAGAAAGGAGATTCTGCATGATTGTTGAACAATACATTCATATAACACCGGACATCATTATACTCAACGGAAAGCCGCTGAATGTGGCTGCAAAAGGGGAGGAGATGCTGAAGGAAATCTATCGGGAGCGAATCGGAAACTATCCAAAATTCTTCAAGATGGATACCCTGTGCAAGCTCGGTTTCATTGCGTCAGAGTTGCTGCTTCAGCAGGAAGGCAATCGCTCTTTCGACGAGAAAGGAATTGTGAAACCTGCCTGCGGACGAGAAGACCGTGCAGTCTTCTTCTTCAACCGCAGCGGATCGATCTGCGACGACAAGGATTACCAGCAGACGATTGCATCCGAAACTGACAGTTTCCCAAGTCCGTCGCTCTTCGTTTACACCTTGCCCAACATTGTGACGGGCGAAATCGCCATCCGAAACCGCTACAGTGGAGAGACTGGATTCTATATCCTGCCTACCCGGGACGATGATCTCACGCGTCAAGTGACTGCGGATGTCTTCAGCGACTGTTCCATGCAGAGTGCACTAACCGGATGGCTTGAATGTGAGGACCGCAACTGCTTTGAAGCTGAAGTATCACTCATCGCCGCCCGGCACATATCTTCAGTCAACCAAGAGCATATTGATGCAAAACAAATGAAATAGATTAATTAAAATATGGAACTACAACAAGAACTGAAAGAAAAGATTCTCAAGGCTTTGAACCTTGAAGACATCAAACCGGAAGACATAGATGACGATGCTCCACTTTTCGGAGATGAAGGTGTAGGATTAGACTCGATCGATGCCTTGGAGCTGATCGTTTTGCTTGAAAAGGAATACGGCATCCGCATCAAAGACCCGAAAGCGGGCAAGGATGTGTTTAAAAGCATCCAAGCAATGGCCGAGTTTGTCAATCAAAACAGAAAGAAATAGGTTTGAAGGATCGTATCGTTATCACCGGTATGGGCGTGGTCTCTGCCCTTGGGGTCAACCAAGCGGCGACAGTACAGGCGTTGCGGAACGGCGTCTCGGGCATCGGGACTGTCCGCTTTCTGAATACCGTCCACAGAGAATTTCCAGTGGGAGAGGTGAAGATGAGCAACATTTCTCTGCGTCATCAGCTCCGTCTGTCGGAAGATCAGATGATGTCCCGGGCATCCCTACTTGGCATCATGGCTGTCCGGGAGGCGTTGGGCGAGGCTGGGCTGCGCCATGAGCGTTTGGCTTTGGTATCAGGTACGACAGTGGGAGGGATGGACCAGACCGAACAGGCCTATCCTGATCAGCTGACGGATCAGCATATTCAGCATCACGACTGTGGGAGCTGTACGAACGACATCGCTGACTATTTTGGCTGTTTTGATTTCACCACGACCACTTCCACTGCATGCAGCTCGGCAATGAATGCCATTATCTTAGGAGCTCGGATGATCGAAGCTGGTATGCGGGATATCGTCTTAGTGGGTGGGACGGAATCACTGACGCGTTTTCATCTCAATGGTTTCAAGTCGTTGATGATCCTCGATGAACAGCCTTGCAGACCTTTTGATGCAGCACGGGCAGGATTAAACTTAGGAGAAGGCGCAGCCTACATGGTCTTGGAGCGAGAACAGTCGGCTTTGCAACGGGGGGCAGGCCCCGTCGCAGAATTGTTAGGGACAGGCAATGCCTGTGATGCTTTCCATCAGACAGCAACCTCTCCTGATGGCGAAGGCGCTTACCAATCCATGCTGCATGCATTGGGAGAAGCCCGACTGGCTCCAACGGACATCCACTACGTGAATGCCCATGGAACGGGAACGCTCAACAATGACGAGACAGAGAGCACAGCTTTACATCGCATCTTCGGCTCGCAAATGCCTTGGGTGTCTTCTACTAAAGGCCTGACAGGACATACAACGAGTGCCTGTGGAAGCATTGAGACCGTATTCTCGATAATGGCACTTCGACATCAGTTTGTTCCCGTCAATGCGGGATGGACTACCCCGGATCCGGCGTGCATAACGCCTTACATGGGACAGCTGTTGCACGGATCACTCAAGTATGCGTTGTGCAACAGCTTCGGGTTTGGAGGAAATGATTCGTCAATCATCGTTGGAACGTATGAAAAATAAGGTATATGTGTTAGCTTTCACCTATGACGTGCCGGAAGAGGAATACCGTGCTTATGTCAATCCACTGCACATGCGCCGTTATGGGCGTTTGCTGCGCAGGGCATTAGTGACAGCTGTCAAATGCATGCGAGACAGCGGTATCCAGCATCCGGATGCCATTATCAACGGAACCTGTATGGGCAGTTTTGAAGAAACGGAAAAGTTGTTAGACGGGTTGGCCGAAGAAGGAGAGTCCGTGAGCATGCCTACCCGTTTCATGCTTTGCACCCATAACAGTGTGGCATCGTTGATCGGCCTCTATACCCATAATCATGGCTACAACAACACATACAGTCAGCGCAACGTTTCTTTCGAGTCTGCGGTTTTGGATGCCTTCCTTCAACTGAAAGCAGGAAAGATCCGCACGGCGTTGGTGTGTGCCAATGACGAACTGACCCCATCACTCCGGTCGATCCTCGAACGGCTTGGCATCAGTCAATCGCTATTCTATGACCGGTCTATAGCGATGATGTTGTCAGTGGAGAGGGGAGAACATCCCCTCCGGGAGATCACCGGGGTTGGTATTTGGCATGAGAAGGGCAAGGGTGACAAAGCCCAAATCGTTTATAAGGAGATATGCGACTGATATTGTGTTCGATCATTCAGAGTCTGCTGCTTTGTGGTGGACAGGTGCTCTTGAAGTTCGCGCTCATGAAGATGGGGCCGTTCTCGTGGAGTCTGCGGTTCTTTGTCGAACAGCTGACAAACTGGTGGTGGCTCGGATGCGGCATCTGTTATGCACTGGCAACCGCACTGTGGATGTATATTATAAAGGTGTTCCCATTCTCCATGGCTTATCCCATGATCTCGCTGAGTTATGTGTTTGGGATGTTTGCTGCCATGCTCTTCTTCAA
>JALFRV010000153.1 GCA_022778905.1 Prevotella sp.
TTTGTATGTTTGCACGAATGAACGGGCCGACACGCTGAAATGCCGGTCCCACACCCAACCAACAAGCAAGACGATGAAACAATCCGCCCTCACCGATGTGGCCGTGTTGATCCTTTTCTTCAACCGCCCCGACCATTTCCAGCAAGTGTTCGACCAGGTCAGAAAGGCCCGTCCGTCGCACCTCTTTCTCTATCAGGACGGACCGCGCGGCGAGCGCGACCTGCCCGGCATCATGGCCTGCCGCGACATCGCGGGTGATGAGCAGATCGATTGGGAATGCGATGTGCGGCGCCATTACTGCGAGCGCAACCAAGGCTGCGATCCTTCGGAGTATCTGGCGCAGAAATGGGCGTTCTCCATGGTCGACAAGTGCATCGTCTTAGAGGATGACGACATACCGTCACAGTCGTTCTTCCCGTTCTGCAAGGAGATGCTCGACCGCTATGAAAATGACCCGCGCGTGATGATGATCGCAGGCTTCAACGTGGATGAGGTGAGCCCCGACTGCCCCGATTCTTATTTCTTCACCTCCGCCTTTTCGATCTGGGGCTGGGCCTCCTGGCGCCGTGCCGTCGACCAGTGGGATGCCGATTACACGTTCTTGGACGATCCCTGGGCGGCCCGTCAGCTCGAAGGCGTGATCAGGGAGCGCCGCTTCCGCTCCGACTTCCTGCGCATGTGCCGCGACCACAAGGCTGCCGGAAAGCCGTTCTATGAAAGCATTTTCTGGGCATCGATGCTCCTCTCGGGCGGACTGGCGATCATGCCGCGCGTCAATCTGATCAACAATCTCGGCCTCTCTGCTGACTCGACCCACTTCTCGGGCAGTCTGGCGACAACGCCGAAAGGCTACCGGCGCATCTTCACCATGCAGCGCCACGAGCTCGACTTTCCGCTGCGGCACCCGCGGTACATCATCGAGAACACGGACTATAAGACACGTCTCTACCGCACCTATGCCTGGGGACATCCGTGGATAAAGGTCGGACGGTCGTTGGAGGAACTGATGCTCAACCTGCGCTACGGCAACTTCAGCATCATCGGACGCGCCATCCGCCGCCGCGTCAGCAAATGGATGGGAACGGACAGGCACGTTTAAAGGGCCAGTGGCCACGTGAGATAGCGCACGAGCAAGATGCTATGGTAAGTCCATAGATAGCCTGTCGTGACCGCAAGGACCGCACGCAGCAGCCAAAGACCTGTCGGGCGGCTTCCGCGCAGCAGGTAAGCGACAGCCACGGGGATCGCAAACGCCCAGTGGGCCGTCATGATATAGACTTCGTCAAGGCCGAATCCGAGGACAAGATGAAGCAGCGCATTGAAGGCAAGGACAGCCATGACCATCCACAGAAAGCGCTCCTTCCGGCCCGCCGCGACACCCATCACCGTCAGCAGGAGGATCAAGGCCTCGATGCCATACTGGATCTTCCACGTATAGCGGACGATGACGGGACGCCTGACAAGCACGTCTCCGAGCACGTGTTTACGGTGCAGCTGGATCGACTCACCGAAGAAATTCTCCCAGATCACCTCTCCTCTCGGCACCTCATTCTTCAGCCATGCCATCTGCTTCGACACCGGCACGCCGATGCCGGGCTGCGATGCGTCGGTGGCGTAAGGTACGGCGAGAGCGACGGTCAACAGCAATACCGACGGCAGGACAAACATGCGGAGCAGCGGGCGCCATCGGATGACACGCCGGCCGTTGACCATCAGCACACAGAGAAACACCGCCACGCCGTTGCTCAGCGTCACGCCGGCCGTCACGGTGAAGAGCAGCAGTCCCTCACGGGTCGTGAACCGCTCATGCCGCCGGAGCTTCATGCCGCTCACATAAACGGTCAGCAGGAGCAGCGCAAGGGAGAGACAGAAGTGGTCGGGAACAATCATGGCGACCAAGATGTATGCAAATCCAAAGAAGAAAGTGCTGACGAGGATGGCATCCAGGCGCGACAAGCCGATCACATCCTGCACGATGCGGAACAGGAAAAGATAGGAATAGCTGCCGCAGACGGTCAGGATGACACCCATGCAGAGCTGGCAGCAGTCAGCCCCGGTCAGCATCCAGAGCAACTGGTTGAGACCGTAGACCGGCCAAAGCATGAACGCCAGCAGCGGATGACGCACCGTGTCGAAGCCGCAGTGCCAGTCGGTGAGCACGCGGTAGGCGATCGGATCAAAGCCCGACATGTGGAAATTGCGCATGAAGACGGCCCAGTTGTGATCGCTGTAAGCCGCAAACAGCACCCAGAACTTGGATATGATCAGATACTGGAACACGAGGATGACGGCCGTGACCGCTACCATCATCCATCGCTCTTCACGTCGGATCGTCAGCCATTCTTTCATTTCAGCCTAACATATAAGTTGTGATCAGCCAGCCATTGTAGGTCAGCAGATAGACCGTAAGCAACACGAGCAGTCCGCGCAGGACCACCAACGGCCGGCCGCGGAACCGCTTCAGGAGGAACCCAATGGCAATGGGCACCACGTAGATCCAGTGAGGAGCCATGATGTAGACCTCGTTGATGCCGAAGCCAAGGCCCATGTGGAGGGCCATGTCCATCAGGAAGAAGCTCACGGACATCCACAGCAGCCGGCTCCGACGGCCGCTCCAGATGCCGCAGAGAAACAGGACGACGATCACGGTCTCGACGCCATAGTTCCACCAATGACGGTAACGGACG
>JALFRV010000171.1 GCA_022778905.1 Prevotella sp.
CAAGTTCGATGCGCTCAACGATGTGGCATTGCTGGAAGCTGCCGTGCGCGATGATCTCAACAAGAGGGCTATGCGCGTCTCTGCAGTGGTTGATCCGGTGAAACTCGTGTTGACCAACTATCCCGAGGGACAGACCGAGGAGATGGTTGCTGTGAACAATCCCGAAAACGAAGCCGACGGCACACATACGATCACCTTCAGCCGCAATCTGTGGATCGAGCGCGAGGATTTCATGGAAGATGCGCCGAAGAAATTCTTCCGCCTGTCACCCGGCAAGGAAGTACGACTGAAAAATGCCTATATCATCAAATGCACCGGATGCACGAAAGATGCCGAAGGGAATATCACGGAGATTCAGGCCGAATATGATCCGACAAGCAGAAGCGGCATGGAAGGTGCCAACAGGAAAGTGAAAGGAACGCTCCACTGGGTTTCCGCAGACCACTGCCATCAGGCCGAGGTGCGAGAGTACGACCGCCTGTTCAGCGTGGAGAATCCTTCCGCAGAAGAAAGAGACTTCCGCGAACTGCTCAACCCCGACAGTCTGTCAGTGCGTCCGACCTGTTATGTGGAAGACTATGCAGCCGGCATGAAGCCTGGAAATTATCTGCAGTTCCAGCGTATCGGCTACTTTATGGCCGACTTAGACTCCACAGCCGACCATCTGATCTTCAACAAGACGGTCGGACTGAAAGACACCTGGGCCAAGCAAAGCAGCAAACAATCATCCTAAATAGAGAATCAGACTTGTCAGATACAAATCAATATTTCAACAGCAAGGAATTTCTGAAAATTCTGCATCAATACGAAGCTGCCCGCCAAACAGGCAGCTCCGTTTATCTTGAGGCTGAAGACCTGACCGATATTGCGGAATATTACCATTCCAAGGACGATATGGAAGGAGCAGAGGAGGTGATCGACTATGCCATCCAGCTCCATCCCGGATCTGCCGTCCCCTTGGCCTACAAGGCCCGGAAGGCGCTGCTCGTGGATTTTGATGCAAAAAAAGCCGATGCCATCGCAGAGGAGATCACTGACAAGACCGATCTGGACTACTACTATATCAAGGCAGAAATCATGATCGCAGACGGCAGGGAAGACGAAGCCGACGGCTATCTCAAAGACCGGTTGAACGACATCAGCGAGGACGATCGGGAGGACTACTACATTGATGTGGCCAACCTGTTCATCGACTATCAGCAGGATGGAAAGTGCAAAGAATGGCTGATGCGGTCAGAAGAGAAGGATTCTGACGATTACAAAGAATTGGAGGGACGTCTGGCCATGTATGCTGGAGATTTCAAGCAAAGTGAACGCATTTTCACCGATCTGATCAACCGCGATCCGTTCTCCTACACGCTGTGGAATCAATTGGCATCCTCCCAACTGCGGAGCAACAACATTCAGGAAGCCCTGCAGAGCAGCGAATACGCCATTGCCATCAACCCCGACGACGGCGAAGCATTATTGACGAAAGCCGGCTGCCTGCTCGCCTTGCGCAATTATGAACAGGCTGTCGAGTACTACAGACGCTACACGAAGCTTTGTCCGAAAGACGAGTATGGGGAACTGCTTTATGGCGTCACGCTTTTCAACATCAACCGGCCGGAGGAAGCGCTGCTTCACATGAAACGAGCCGAGCAGATCGCGCAGGGTATTTCAGGTTATCTTCAGGAGATCTATCAGCAGATCGCGTTCACAGAGTCTACGCTGAAGCATCCCAAGGAGGCATTGGAATACCTGCAGAAAGCCATGCTTCAACCCGATGCCAACATGAACGAGCTGCTCGTCATGAAAGGGCACATCCATCTCGAGAACCAACAGCTGGACGCTGCCGAACAATCATTCAAGCACGCAATTGCCGGATCGGGCATGGCGCCGATCATTCTGCTGCACGTGGCTGTGTCTTTTTACGACAATGGTTACCCCGAGTCGGCCTATAACGTGCTGCAAAAAATGATGGAAATGACCGATTCCGATTGGAAGGACGGATACGCTTATTTGGCCATGTGCTGCTATGAACTGAAAAAGAAGGATGAATTTCTGGCAGCTTTACGAAAGGCATGCCAGATCAATCCGGCTGAAGCCGAAATTGTTTTAGGTTCGCTTTTCCCTGACGAAATGGAGCCAAAAGATTATTATAACTACATTATCAACAATCAAGAATGAACATCATTTCAAGCTTATTGGGAAATCTGAATTACGGGACCATATTCTTTCTGATGCTCTTAGAGAGCACCGTCATTCCCGTACCGTCTGAACTCGTCGTCGCACCAGCTGCCTATCACGCAGCCGGCGGAAATCTGAATATCTTTCTCGTCATTCTCTTCGCAACCCTCGGGGCTGACTGCGGTGCAACAATCAATTATGTGGCGGGCTATTATCTCGGCCGTCCGCTGATCTATAAGTTTGCGAACAGCAAGTTCGGACATGCCTGCATGCTCAACCAGCACAAAGTGGAGAAAAGCGAACAGTATTTCTACAACCACGGCATGGCAGCCACAATCACAGGACGACTGATCCCCGGGATCCGCCATCTGATCTCTATTCCGGCAGGCTTGGCCAAGATGAAGTTTGGCTGGTTCTTGCTTTACACCACTTTAGGTGCAGGCTTATGGAACGTGATTCTTGCAGCTATGGGATGGTATCTGCATACCATTGTGCCGGAATCACAATTGGATGCCAAGATTGCAGAATACGGTGAGTATATCAAGATTGTCATCATAGCCATCGTAGCTATTGCCTGCGGCTACTACGCCGTGCGATGGTATCTCAAAAAGAGGAAGCGTGCAGCTGCTACAGAAGACAAGGATGCCGACGGAATAGCATAATTCTGCAGCATGAAGAACGACGGTTTTCATGTCTAAGAGACAGTTTTCGAACGGTAGAAAGGTCGTCGGACCTATGCAATATCTGCACACTCGTACCGCAGATTAGACCAAAAAGAATTGGGCAGGTTCATCATGTTGAATCTGCCCAATTGATTTATATGGCTGGTAAAAAATGGATTCAATACCTCTGAAGCGATCAGACAGAGATAGAATCACGGTACCAATCAAACAGCTTACGCACCCCGTCTTCGATTTCAACCTGATGCGTCCAGCCTATAGAATGCAATTTGGTCACATCAACCAGTTTCTTCGGCGTCCCGTCCGGCTTCGCTGCGTCGAACTCAATCGTACCCGTAAATCCGACCGTCTTGGCGATCAACCGGGATAATTCGCGTATGGTCAGTTCTTTACCTGTACCGACATTGATGTGACAGTTACGTATCTCACCCAAGGAAGGAATCGCCCCACCCCGCCCTTCGCTATTGTTACGGTCAACCGCCCCATTTGTCTTGGCGCCAAAGAACACGCTTGAATATTTCTCAATGCCAATGATATCGCTGAAGTCAACATGCGTGAGGATGTAGACGCACGCATCCGCCATATCCTCACTCCACAGAAATTCGCGCAAGGGAGTACCCGTACCCCATAGAAGGACCTGATTGTTGCCAATGCCATAATATTGCAGTGCCTCAAGAATCCGCTTCTCTCCACTCCGCTCATCGATATTTTCCTCACCCACCAATCCTCTCAATTCGCCGTTCGGATGGATCGGCCGCTGTCGCAGATCGGCCCGGATGCCGGTCCAGTCGCTTTCATGTATAAGCCGTGAAAGATAGATCTTGCGCATCATGGCAGGCATGACGTGGCTGTTTTCGAGATGGAAATTGTCGTTGGGACCATAGAGGTTCGTCGGCATTACGGCGATATAGTTAGTCCCATACTGCAGGTTGTAACTCTCACACATCTTCAATCCGGCTATCTTCGCTATCGCATACTCCTCATTGGTGTATTCGAGCGGTGAAGTCAAGAGTGCATCTTCCTTGATGGGTTGCGGCGCATTTTTGGGATAGATGCACGTTGAGCCTAAGAAAAGGAGCTTCTTTACCTGATGCTGGTAGGCATTCTCAATCACATTGCATTGCATTTTCATGTTCTGCATGATAAAGTCCGCCCGATAAAGAGAATTGGCCATGATGCCTCCTACGAAAGCTGCAGCCAATACGACAGCATCCGGCCGCTCCTCATCAAAGAAAGCCTTGACCGCCTGTTGATCCGTCAGATCCAATTCGTGATGGGTCCTTCCGACTAAGTTCCGATAACCCTTGCCCCTGAGATTATTCCATATAGCAGAGCCGACCAGTCCTTGATGGCCGGCAACATATATCTTACTTTCCTTGCTCAGCATACGCATAGACATTATGAGGACCTCTTATTCTGGAAGCTGTGCTTTCAGATACAGCTTCTTCACAAATCGCATGTCATGATCGACCATCAGTTTCACCAATTGCTCAAATGAGGTCTTATGCGGGTTCCACCCTAATTGCTCCTTTGCTTTCGTCGGATCTCCGAGGAGCTGTTCTACTTCGGCCGGCCGGAAATACTTAGGATCAACCTCCACCAAGATCCTGCCTGTGGCTTTGTCAATGCCCTTCTCGTTGACGCCTTCGCCCTCCCAGGCCAGACCGATACCGACATGTTGGAATGCCAAAGTA
>JALFRV010000120.1 GCA_022778905.1 Prevotella sp.
TTCATCGCATCCAATCCTGACCGCATAAAATGATTTGTATGGAGCAGTAATGTCCTGTTCTTCCATTTTGTGGTCCCGTGCTGATTTTTATTTATTGTACTGTTATGAACAAAAGAAAACTTGTGACCATGCTTGGCTTGATGCTGTTTGGCTTCAGCCTTGTCGCTCAGAACAAAGTCAAAGTGGAATTGGTCGATGAAATTTCCGGAGAGCCTGTAGGGTTCGCCACTGTGTCCATCGTTAAGGATGGGCAGACCAAGCCGTTTAAGTATGCCCTTACCGATGAAAAGGGAAAGGCTACCATCGAATCTGTCAAGAAAGGTGCCTATACCTTAAAAGCCGAATTGATGGGCTACATCACTTATACGGCCAAGCTGAAGATGGAATCAGCAGACGTTGATTTGGGTAAGATCAAGATGAAATTGGATGCGGAAGTTATCGATGCGGCATCCGTATCAGCCACGGGCAATCCGGTCATCATCAAGAAAGATACTGTAGAATATACGGCGTCAGCGTTCAAGACTACGGATAATGACGTGCTTGAGGATCTGTTGAAAAAGCTTCCTGGGGTGGAAGTGTCCGAGGATGGAACGATTACGGCCAATGGTCAGACCATTAACAAGATAACTGTCGATGGAAAGACTTTTTTTCTCGATGATCCTCAGATGGCCTCCAAGAATATTCCTGCCAAGATGGTGGAGAAACTCAAGGTGATTCAGAAGAAGTCCGAGCAGTCGGAGTTTACCGGGATTGATGACGGGCAGGAAGAGACCGTAATTGATCTTTCTGTCAATCAGGGAATGATGCGCGGCCTTATCGGTCAGGTCTCCGGCGGCGCCGGAGCGGATGTGCCATCGCAGTCTGGGGTGAAGTCCGATGCTCGTTATACCGGCAATGCTTTTGTGGGGAATTTCAAGGATGATACACAGTTAAGCCTTATTCTCAATGCCAACAATACCAACAATCGTGGTGCCACCAACCGGTCCGGCAATATGATGATGGTTATGATGGGTGGTGGCGGAGGCATGGGCCGTGGCCAGGGAGGCTGGGGCGGTGGCAATGGTATCACCACCTCTTATCTGGGAGGTTTCAATGCAGCCGGCACGCTTCTGGACGACAGGATGGAAATAGGTGGAAACTATATCTACAACTACAATAGAAACGATGTTGAGGAGTCCAGTCGGAAGATGACCTATCTTCAGGACAAGAATGTGATTACCAACAGCGAAGGTCTTGGAAATACCATTTCCGGAGGGCATTCTTTCGGCATGAGACTGGAGCACAAGTTTTCCAAAAATACATCTATCCTCTTCATGCCGCAGGTTACCATAGGCACCGGAAGTTATCTTCAGACAGGAACTGACGAGACCCTTAATGATGACTTGAGCGGCAACGTCTTCAAGGTCAACGACTCTTACACCAACAACACCGGTGACAACAAGAATCTGAGTGCAAGCGGGCGTTTCCTTCTCAGGCAGAGACTCGGTATTCCAGGTCGTACTCTTACTTTCAATGCCGATGCGAGCGTTTCAAATAATGTCCTCAATGGTTTGAATAACAACGGTATAACTTCTTATACCAGGACCGGGGATATTATTACCACCGATGAAGTGAAACAGTCATTTGAAAATACGGCGAACAGTTACAGTGCATCCGGGACCTTGACATATACGGAGCCGATGGGCAATTATTTCTATCTGGAGGCAAATTACTCTTACAACTGGAACAAGTCTGTCTCTGACAAGCAGACCACAGACCTTTTCACGAGCAAGATAGACTATGATTATTCCAACAAGATCATAAACGAGACCAATCGTCAGCAGATAGGAGCAAATGTGCTGTATCAGAGCGATAAACTGCGTGCGCAGGTCGGATTCTCCGCCATACCTACGCGTACTTTCAACAGTACTACCAAGTATGATCCTGTAAGCGAGACTTATGCTCCTCGCGAGTATGACGATTTCAGGTGGAATTTCTCGCCTCAGGCGATGGTCAGCATTGAGCCGAACGACAATTTCAACGGCCGCCTTTTCTACCGCGGCAACTCAAGCCAGCCTTCCACAAGTCAGTTGATGCCTGTGCCGGACAATACCAACCCGCTTTTCGTGTCTTTCGGTAATCCGTCACTGACTCCATATTTTACTCACAATATCCGGATTGAATCCCGCTATTCCAACAGGGCCAAGTTCGCCTCGGCGAATATCCGTCTCAATGGTGGATTTACCCAGAATCCTATTGTGAACGCTACATGGTACGGAACCAACGGTGCCCAGTATTCGATGCCGTTCAATGGCCCTACCACCGCGAATGCCGGAGCCAACATGTTCTTTAATTTCCCTATCGGAAAGACAAATTTCTCTGTCAACAATACTCTTGGTATGAACTGGAGAAAGAGTTCTTCGTATGTGGGAACTGGAATTGATATGTCGATTTACGATGATCCGAATAAAGGATATTATGACTTTATGGAGTGGTTTATCGGACAGTTCAATGATCCTGCATTCTATAAAGCCCACATCACGCTCAACAAAACTCAGAGTATAAGTGCCAATGAGCGTCTGCGCCTCCAGTATAGGGGCAAG
>JALFRV010000001.1 GCA_022778905.1 Prevotella sp.
ATCGCCTTGTTTATCCGTCTGATAGTCAATGCGTTAGCAGAGCATAGCTTTGGGCGTCCCGGAGCATAGCTTTTGGCCGCCCATATGATAGCTTTTGGCCGCCCGGAGGATAGCTTTGGGAACGGCACATGATGCTTCTGCTTTTTCAGCCGTTGTGGAGTGGTGTGCGCATGGATGGCGTGAGCTTGTGTCGATTGTCAGCAATCGGTGTCTGAATCTTACTTTTCGAAGTCTCGTAAAGCGTTTTTTTAATGGATGACAAGCTGTTGCGGTGTTTTCTTTTAGATTTGTTTGCACCGTCTGTGAAAAATAGTTACCTTTGCAGATGTATAATGCTGCAAAATCATTCGCCCAAAACAGGCATATTGTGGTTGACGTAAGAAGATTGTAAGGGAAATAAGAGCTTGTTCTTTTCGGCCACTAAGGTTTTGGCATATATTTTAGAAAACAAATTTATAATTATGTTGTTATGCACATCAGACAAACTATCCGTTTTTTGAATGTAGTCGTACTGCTTTTTGCAATGAGCCATGCAGATGCCAAACCGGTAAAAAGCGAAAATTCTGTATCAACCAACCACACGGCGGACAACTCGTCAGCCATTCTGCAAGCCAATGATGCCAAAGGCAAGGTGTCGGGCGTTGTGACCGATGAGGCCGGTGTTCCATTGCCGGGTGTAGTCGTCCGACTCGCCGGCGTCAACCGCAACACGGTCACGGATGTGGATGGCAAGTTCACCATCGATGCCACCGGCGTGCAGTCGCCGTCGCTGACCTTCAGCTATCTCGGCATGGAGCCGAAGACGGTCAGTGTGAAGGTCGGCCAGCCCGTCAGCGTGATGCTGAGCGCCCATTCCAAAGTCATCGACGAAGTGGTCGTCGTAGGAGCCTACGGTACGGCACAGAAGCGCAGCGATCTCGTGGGAAGTGCCTACCAGGTGAATGCCGATCAGCTGAAAGCCCTGCCGCAGCAGCGGCTGGACCTGATGCTTGACGGACTGATTCCGGGACTGAAGATCGATCCCTTCTCCGATGCGCCCGACAGCTCCCGTCCGCGCTATAGCCTGCGCGTGCGTGGCGATGCTTCGCTGTCCGCATCCAACGAACCCCTTTGGGTGTTGGATGGCACTCCGCTCTATACAGGTGATGAAAACAACGCCACGCCGGGTACGATGTACGCCAGTGTGAGCCCCTTGTCGTTCCTCAATCCAGAGGACATCGAGTCGATCACCGTGCTCAAGGATGCCACCGCAACCTCCATCTACGGTGCCGACGGTGCCAACGGCGTGATCTTAGTCACGACGAAGAAGGGACGGGAAGGCAAGATGCGCATCAATGTGAACGCCCAGTATGGGATCGCCAACATTGACCGGTCGACCTTGGGCAAGGTGCTCAACGCCGGGCAATACATGCTCTTGGCCAAGGAGGCCTATGCCAACGCCGGTCTCGACATGCGCACATTCCCCTTCCAAGACAATGACATGAACACCTACAGCACGACCTCGACCGACTGGAGTGACGTCTACTACGGGACGGGAAGCACGCTGCAGACCAACGTGTCAATCAACGGCGGCGCACAGAAGTCGGACTATTATGTGTCCGGACAGTACTACCGCAACTTCGGTACGGTCAAAGGCAATGAGCAGCAGCGCATGTCCATCCGTTCGAACATGAACTTCCAGCTTCATAGGAAAGTGAAGTTCACGGTCAATCTGTCGGCATCCTACAACGACAATGACATCTTCAACATGGGCCGCGACTATTATGAGTTCCTGCCCATCTATACACCTTATTATAATGATGGAACCTTCCGCTTGGTCAACAAGGCCGTGAAGAGCATCAATCCCGATGGTACGCCGGTCTATGAACTGCAGAAGTTCATGAACTCCGTGGCCGAACGGGAGCAGAATATCAACAATCAGAAAGCCTGGTTCGTCAACACCAACTTCATGGTTCGATACGACATCATGGACGGGCTGGCCTATACGGGACAGTTCGGCTATGACTTCCAGAGCAACTTAGAACAGGTCTACTCGTCACGCAACAACTGGTCGGGCATGGGATCGCTGACCGATCACGTCGGCTACTCATTGCGCGGGACGCTCAATCTCTCCAACTGGACCACCGTTCACCGGTTGAATTACAACAAGACCTTCGGCAAGCACACCATCGGGGCGTTGCTCGGCGTGGAGGCAAGTGCAAGGAATTACACCACCGTCCAGGCCACCGGGTCGGGCTTCTTCAATGACAAGATCCAGGATGTAAGCTATGCCAACGAGCGCAAAGGAAGCAATTCGAGCCGCGAACTGCGCAAGTCCTCCTTCATCGGACAGGCAAGCTATTCGTTCGATCATCGTTATTACCTGACCGTCAACGGCCGCCGCGACGGCAACTCACAGTTCGGTTCCGATGTCCGCTGGGCAAACTTCGGATCGGTGGGCGTATCCTGGAACATCCACAACGAGTCGTTCTTCAAGGTGCCATGGGTCAATGTGCTGAAACTCAAAGCAAGCTACGGCGCAAACGGAAACTCCCGCTTGGGGTCCCGCGAGGCATTGGGACTCTACTCTTATGGCGAAAGCTACGGCTACAATGGGGAGGTCGGAGGCGCACAGTCGGGAAGTCCGAACCGCACGCTGAGCTGGGAAACGACCTATATGGCCAATCTCGGTCTGAGGCTCGCGGTGCTTGACAACCGCATAGACCTTGAGGTCGAATACTACCATAACAAGACCAAGAACCTCCTGAGCAATCTTCCCGTGTCCCGGACCACCGGTGATACGCGTGTCTACCGCAATGTGGGCGAACTGCTCAACAAAGGTTTCGAGGTGACCTTGACGACCAGGAACATCGTCGCCAAGAAGCAGGGCGGGTTCGAATGGACCACAGACCTGAACATGGCCCACAACAGCAACAAGATCACCAAGCTCTATAACGGGATCCAAGTCAACTTTGGCACCACTTCCTATATGGAAGGTTATGATACCAGTACCTATTTTCTGGTACGCTGGGCAGGTGTAGATCCCTATGACGGAATGCCCATGTGGTATGACAAGAACGGCAATCTGACGAAGACCTACAGCTCGGATGACCGTGTTCCTTATAAGAACGGGCACTCCGTCGTCACCGGTGGACTGACCAATACCTTCGCCTATAAAGGTCTCTCGCTGCGCTTCCTGCTGAACTGTCAGCTTGGTGGCTATGCCTTTACTTCATTCGGCAGAGCCATCAGTTCAGACGGATTGAACATCATGGATGAAAACCAGTCGGTCGATCAGTTGAACCGTTGGCAGAAGCCGGGTGACATCGCGCTCAACCCGAAGCCCATCTGGGGCGTGTCAACCCAGTCGGTCATGAATTCCACCAGATTCCTTTACAACAAGACCTTGGTGCGTCTGCAGAATCTGGTGCTGAGCTATCGCATCCCGACGGCACTCGTCCACGGCTGGGGGTTGTCTGATTGCACGGTGTCACTGATCGGTGACAACCTGCTCGCCTACTCACCCTATTCGGGCAAGGACCGCAATTCCTACAAGACAACGATGAGTGGTTATCCCTTGGAAAGATCATTTGCCATAGCATTAAATGTTGGATTTTAATTTTTGTTTGAATGATGAGAAATCGAATCATATATCAGTTCTTTTGCGCAATCGGCCTGCTTTCAGTGTCCGCAAGTTGCAGCAATTTCTTAGAAGTGGAAGAGAAGGGGCGGACAACGATACCGGCTTTCTTTTCTGATCCGGAAGGCTTGAGAGCCGGTCTGGTAGGAACCTACAATGCACTGTATGACTATTACGATAGTCAGTTCATGGAATATCCGGACGTAGCGGGCAATATGGCATCGCTGCAGATATTGGCCTCCGGATCAGATATGGTCGAGCAGTACAACTACACCTCTGACCAGGCCTCCGAAGTCGGTGCGGTCGGTTACATCTGGCGTAAGATCTATATAGCCCAGACCAATGCCAACAACGTCATCAGCTATGCACCTCAAGTGGAGAAAAACTATCCCGCCAGTGCCGCGACCTGTCGCAACATCCTTGGACAGGCACTGGTCATCAGGGCGCTTTGCCACTTTGACCAGTGCCGTGTCTATGCGCAGCCTTACAATTACACGGCCGATGCCTCGCATCTTGGCGTGCCGGTGCTGCGCGTGACACCAGGTCCGGATGACAATGTAGGGCGCAATACGGTGAAGGAAGTCTATCAGCAGGTGCTCGATGATCTGACGCAGGCATCCACATTGCTTACCGATGCGCAGGCCGCAGACTTCCGCTACGCCTCTCTTCAGGCTGTCAACGCGATGTTCTCACGTGTTTACCTCTACATGGAAGATTGGGCCAACGCGCTCAAATATGCCAAGCTCGCCATCGGCAGCCAGGCATTGGCCGACACGACCGCATATATCAATATGTATAAGAACCTCTCGACCCAGGGCGAGGCCATATTCCGGCTGAGCGGAGAAGACATGAGCGGCCAACTCAAAAAATTCTACGAGAGCAACTGTCTGCCTGCAGACACGCTGATTTCGCTATATGCCGCGAACGATATCCGCCTGAAGTTGCTCATGCAGAACGGCGCCAGGAAGTGCACGAAGTATTACGCCACGACCGTGCCAGGCAATCAGGACAAGCGCGATGATCCGTTCGTCTTCCGCCTGTCTGAAGTCTACCTCAATGCCGCCGAAGCGGCATGTCACGTCGGAAGTTATGCCGAGGCGCGTACATATGTCAACGCCATCTTGGCCAGAGCTGTCGGATCGGCCGACGCCCAGGCTGTCCTCGATGCCTGTCAGGATCAGGATCTGCTGGCCCTTGTGCAGAAAGAGCGGGTGAAGGAACTTTGTTTCGAAGGCCATAACCTCTTTGATGTCACCCGTTGGAAGCAGGATCTGGTGCGTGAGAAGAAAACAAACTCCACGATGAAGCGCCTCAATTATCCGAGCGATCTGTTCGTATTGCCGATCCCCGAAGCTGAGTTGAATGCCAATACCAATATGCAACCCAATCCAACTGTCAACAAATAAACTTTGAACATCATGAAACGAATAATAGGAATCATATTGTCTGTGATGCTGTTTGCTGCTTGCGACCGGCAGGAGTTTGACGGTTACGACACCCCGTTCATTAGCATTGCCACATCGACAGGTGCGTCTTCGATGGTCGTGTTGAGCAATGTGAACAACATTAATACCTTCTCGGTCACACTGAGCTCAAGAATGTTGGACAAGCCTTTGACTGTCAACTACGAGATAGTTGTAGGCGATGGCCTGCAGGAAGGTGTCGACTACGAACTCCTCACGCAGGGAAACAGCCTCACATTTGAGCCCGGGGTGTTTGACATGCCTATCCGCATCAAGTGGATTTCGCATCCTGTCGATGAACAGAAGGATAACACACTGACGATCAAATTGCTCAGCAACGACCAGAACATTCATATCGGAAGGCCAGGCCCTGATGGCTTGTTGAAGTCGTTGGTGATTGAAAAGAAGAATGAATGAGGCAGCTTTGTTTTAGCATAATCGCATTTTTGTGGTTCCCTGTTTTCGCATCCGGACAGGAATTACAGTATGACCAGCGTCTTGTCACGGGAAAGCTGAAGAATGGATTGACCTATTATATCTATCCGAACGACAATCCCAAGGGCGAAGCGGTCTACCGTCTGTTCGTCAAAGCAGGCTCAGCCATGGAGAACGAAGATCAGCGGGGGCTGGCCCATTTCATTGAACACATGGCCTTCAACGGGACAAGACACTTCCCCGATGATGGCATCGTGAAGTTCTTGGAGTCAAAGGGGGCGAAGTTTGGGAAGGATCTTAACGCGCACACGGCATTCACCGAGACAGTCTACAAACTGCAACTGCCGTCGTCAGATGCGATGATGGTCGATTCGACATTGACGATCTTGGTCGACTGGGCGGCGGGGCTGACCTTCGATCCGGTCCAAGTCGACAAGGAACGTGGGGTGATTCTGTCCGAGTGGTTATCGCGCGGGGGCAACAAGCAGGATCATAAGGTGAGGCTGTTGATGGAGTTGCTCAACGACAGCAGATACTCCAAGCGCATGACCATCGGCGATACGGCGGTCGTACGGAATGCTTCTCCCCGGTTGATGCGTGACTATTATGAGAAGTGGTACACACCTCAGCTCATGGCTGTTGCCGTCGTCGGCGACATCGATCCGGTGATGATCAAGTCGCTGATCACGAAGAAGTTCTCGAAACTCAAGCATTCAAGAATACCCGCAGACTGGCAACAGCCCATGATACCGGCCTATTCGTCGGACAAGGCGATCATCTCTGTCGACAGTACGGCAACGAAGGTCGAACTCGATTTTCTGCAGCTGCTGCCTCTGCCGGCATCTGTTCAGCGGTCCGAAGACTATCGGAGCTACCTCCTGCGCAGTGTGATCAATCGTCTGATGAAGCAGCGATTCGGGTCGTTGTCGTTTGACAATCCGGCTTATGATGATGGCGGAATACAGTATTCACGATTCCTCAACGCGACGGGCGTGACAGATGCGTCGGTCACATTGGTCGACGGTAAGATCGAGAAGGGTATCCGCGACTTCGTCGCCCATCAGCAGCAGATCTTCCGATATGGCTTCACTGCCGCGGAGATAGGCAGGGTGAAGAAATCGCTCCTGCGTGCTATCCAGAATCAGGCGACGACCAGACAGAAGCCCCAATCCATTGAGATCATGAACGAGATCTATTCTGACTATTACGAACAGAATAAGTTCATCTCCAAGCAAGCTGAGCGCTCGTTGGTGGAGCGGTATCTTCCGCAGATCGATTCTGTGTCCGTTCTGAATGAGATCCGGCAGGTCTTCTTGCCCCATAAGACACATTACCTCTTGCGGGGGGGGACTGTGATGAATGACGAAGTGGGCAGCGAGGATGCCCTGATGAAGCTCATCAAGACTGCGTCGGAGGCCCCGGTCAACCGTTATTACAAGAATATCGTGATGCCGGATGAGCTGTGTGCCGTGATGCCACAGGATCATATCGTGTCCGAGAAGGCCATTCCGGAGATCGATGCAACGGACATTCGGTTGGACAATGGTGCCCGCGTCATCTTCAAGCAGTCATTGATAGACAAGGATCGTGTCATGCTTTCCGGTTTCAGAAAAGGCGGCCAGTATGCCATCGACTCGCTTCATTATTACACGGGATTGGTTGGTCCCAACGTCATATCCCTCTCGGGAGCGGGCGATTTCACGCGTGAGGCGCTGAGCTATTATTTAGCCGGCAACTCGGCATCAGCCCGTTTCTTGGTCGACAAGTTGCGTACCGGTCTCTTGGGAACGGCCCGACTGACTGACATGGAAACCATGTTCCAGCTGCTCTATCTCAAATGGACGCAACCGCGTGTAGACACTGCCACGGCCTCATTGGTCATGGACAAGATGATCGAGACCTATCGCACCAGGCAGAAGACACCGGCCGAGATCTTCGGACAGCAGTTGGGCTGGCTGCTCAGCGGGCGCAACTATACCAATGCAGCGCTCACTGACACGATCGTAAGCCAATTGGTCAAGCCGGCGGACATGATTCCGCTGTACACGCGTTTCTTCGGAACGGCCGATCAATTCACGTTCCTGTTCATGGGCGACTGCACTCTCGAGGAGGCTCGTCCATTGATCAACACCTACATCGGGGCGCTGCCCAAGGGCAGGTTTGACGAACCGTGGTTGGTGCAGGATCGGAACATTCCGCACGCCCACAAGCAGTTGATCAGCTACACGGGTGATCAGCAGAAGGCAACCGTCACCTTGGTCTATCAGCAAGATAAGCCCATCGGCACCTATCAGGTCATGGATCCGAAACCGGACATCATGTCCTCGGTCATCCGATCCATGCTCTTGCAGCGGCTGCGTGAGGATATGGGCAAGGTCTACAGTGTGAGCGTTTCTTCGAGTTCCACGCAGTATCCTTCCTATCTCTCCCGTACGTCCATCGCGTTTTCATGTCAACCGGCCGACGTAGACACGCTCATCCGGGCCACGATGCAACAGCTTGAGCTGCTGTACGGCCATCCGGAACGGTTCGATACCGAGATTGAGGACGTGAAACGCAACCTCATCAAGGACCATGAGCTGCAGGTGCAGAAGACGTCCTACTGGTCTGCATGGATCAGAAATGCCGTCTACAACGAGCAGGAGGACTGGACGCAGATCGTCGACTATGATGCGATGGTCCGCCGGATCACTCCCCGAGACATTGCCGACTATGCGATGAAGGCCGTGAAGGATGCCTACAGCGTTGAGGCCGTGTTATATCCCAAAACAGTAAAAGAAAAGAATAACCATAAAAAGATAAAATGATGTTACGAATGAAATATCTATGGATGTCAGTCATCATTGGTCCCATGGTGGCATTATTGGCAACTTCGTGTTCAGAAAGCAGCAATTTCTCTTCGCCCGATATAGATGCGCCGAAGATGCTGACGTTTGGATTCTATAAGGAAGACAATGCGGGCGTGCTGTCTAAGGACTATACGGTGGACCTCTCCGCTGTCCAGACTGTCGGATCATCCACGGTCAGCATCCGCGTTCCGATGCCCGCCACAGTCGACAAATCCTCCTTGGTGGCCCGGTTCACCATGAGTGACGGAACGACCGCCAAGGTCAACGGGGTCGAGCAGGTCAGCAAGCAGACGGCCAACAACTTTACCGTCCCCGTGGATTATATCCTGACCAAGAACAATGTGAATGTCCGCTGGGCCGTGGACATCGTCAAGGCGACCGATCTCCAGTGGCGTGCGATGCCCGTGTTTGACGCGCTCACCGTCTACGGAGACCCCGTCATGAAGGTCAATCCGAAAGATAACATGCCCTATGTGGCATTCAAAATCAGGACGGATAATGACTACCGCTCCTCCGTCATCAAGTATGAGGACGGCGCATGGGTCCATGTCGGGGATGCCGGATTCGGCGGCAAGATATCCTCTTCCTATTTTGACTTCTCCATTGCTCCCGACGGAACGCCTTACATGGCTTATTCGAACAGTGACATCGTGGCCACTTCGACTGCGCTGGCAGGTGCGCTGACGGTGATGAAATACGACGGATCGGCATGGAATTACGTAGGAAGCGAGAACGGAGTCCTCAAGGCTCAGTCTTACTATATTGGCTTGGCGGCTCTCGGGAACGAATTGGTGGCCGCCCAGCAGAATAACAGTGCCAAGGGCGACTATCCACGCCGCAGCATGGTGCTCTCCAATTACAAGGACGGACAGTGGGCAAGCGCCAACCACGCGAGTGTGACCAACGAGGTCTTCACGCTCTCGATGGCCAACAATAACACGTCGGCTTACGTGCTCTCCATCAACCGCGGTGCTTTCAGCGGGGTCAATTACGGATACAATGTGCTGAAATATGAAAACGGCACATGGACGCCGATGCTCACCAATGCGATCGAACCTGATGCCACGGCCAACAGCCCTTACATCTGCGGATGTACGGTCAGTGCGGACAATGTGCCTTATATCTGGTTCGGGGACAATGCGGGCGGCAGCTATAACATCAGGGTCAAGACCTACAATGCGGAGACCAACCAGTGGAAGACGCTGACTGGCAACGTGCTGCCGTTAGGCTTTGCCTTCGACAGTCATACCGAAGTGGCCATGGCCATCGGCTCTGACGGCGTGCCCTATGTGGTCTACAACAACAAGGCAGATCAGAACTACCCTTACTTCATGTACTTGGATTCAGAGACAGGACAGTGGACTGCACCGGTCAGAGTGGCCGACGTGGCTGCCTCCGGACTGAATATCGCTTTCTCGCATACGGGCGTTTGCTACGTGACATTTGCCGATGGGGACAATCATATCCGTACTTACAGCTATGAATAACGGTCTTATGCCCGGCCGGAACAGGCTGCGCGTGACCATGCTGTGTTTCGTCCTGACCTGCTGCGGCATCGTCCCGGCCAAGAACATGGTGAAGGGCTGCGTCTTTCTCGATGCCAACCGCAATGGTGTCATGGACAAGGGCGAGGCTGGGATCGCACATATCCCGGTCTCGAACGGCGAGGTAGTCATAGAGACCGATGCCAACGGGCGTTTCCGGCTGCCGTTGGAGCAGGGACAGAGCGTGTTTCCGATCCTGCCGGCCGACTACACCATAGCTGCCCGCGTGCCCAACAGCCGGTTCTTCTACGCTGTCA
>JALFRV010000037.1 GCA_022778905.1 Prevotella sp.
AAAGATGACAATCTCCCGCTCATCATAAGTGCGGATGAAATCCTGTATATAGGTCGAATCCTGATAGAGCAGGAAGTCGGTGGGGAGCATGGCCCTGTCCAACAGACTGCGCATGAACGAACGGGCCGAGGCATTGGTCTGGAACACGCCGAAGCCTTTCAGGATCCTTGCCCAGGCGATGAAATTGTGCTCGTTGGAGATCACGTTCAGATGCGCCAGCAACAGTTTCACTTCCGGAGAGGTGAAGAGATCGGCGCCCGAAACCTTGAAATGGTCCATCCGGATGGCTTTCAGCGCCTCGCTGATGGCATCGGCGTCGCGGTTGGCATTGACGATCACAGCCGTCGTCTGATCAGGATGGTTATTGAACAGATTAGCCGCACGGGCCGCCACATCAATATATTCAGATGCCAACGTATCACTATAGAGAATTCCCAACGCGCCTCCTTCGGGCTGATCTTTGCCATCAGTCTTAGGCAGGAGATCGGAAGAAATCCGCAACACCTCCGCGGCGTAGGTGTTGAAGACATCGAGCAGATACTGCGGAGAACGATGGTTGACGTTCAGGTGATGGATGTTGTCGCGGCAACGGGCCTTCAGCAGTTCGAGCGTATCCATCTTGGCGCCCATGAAAGAGAAGATGGCCTGCTGCTCATCGCCAAGATACATCGTCGTCGAACGGTCCGTCTCATCCTCGGGGAGAAAAGCTGTGCTCAGCCCGTCAATGATGGCCAACTGCAGCGGATTGAGATCCTGCACCTCATCCACCTGTATCCAGGAATAGCGACGGAACTGCTTTCCGCCATCCTGAGACAGGCTGTCGTAGGTCAGGAGGAGCAGATCCTCGAAGTCGATCATCTTGTTTTCGAGCTTGTAACTTTCATATTGCCGGGCGACCCGCATCTTCTGAAGGGTGCGGAAGATGACTTGCTGCATACCGTAGTCGTAACCGTCGCTCTTGGCAGCTTCGCGATAGAAGTCGGTATCGCGGTAAATGTCGAGCATGGACCGTGCATCAAACGCCATCCGCTGCACCTCGCAGATTTTCCGGATGGCAGCGATGTCATCGCCATTGACGCACTCCGGATGCAACCGAAGGGCTCGCGGATGGCCAGCTGCGAGCTGATACATGAAATGCGAAAGATGGATCATCTCGTCGTAGGCATGCCGACGCGAGGGATTGGCAGCTACCTGCATCTCGTCCTCATCCTGCAGACGGGCCAAGATGCTGATTGCATCATCCTCGTCGATGACGGAAGATTCGGCCGGAATGACGGCATTCTCAAACAGGAACTTCGAACAGAAGCGATGCACATTGCCCACATATACTTCCTGCACATCACGGTCCCGGATGAAGCTGCCGATCCGTTCGGTCATGCCGCGGGCGGCACGATTGGTGAACGTCAGGCACAGCATCTCACCGTAGGGGACCCCATCCTCGACATGAGCCTTCCTGATTCGCTCGGTCAGGATCTGTGTCTTGCCACACCCCGGGGGTGCAAGGACCAGATGAAAGCCTGTCTTTGCGCAGATCACAGCCCGCTGGCTCTCGTCGGGTTTCCAGTCATAATTCATACTCCACAATTCATAAAGAAAACTATCAACTTCCAACTCTTAACTCCCATTTTGTCGGATGTATCTCCATGAGGCTTCCACAGGAATGTGCCATGTATAGCCTCCGCCGGTTACCGCGGGATTTTATATCATGTCCATTTACATTTTCGAGCTTAGCACCCGTAGGGGCGGCGGTAGGGACAGGCCAGCATGTGACAAATATACAAAGAATATTCGGAAAGTCCGCTGCTTTGGCACGAGAATATTTGAATTTGTTTTAGAGCGGCAAGCCTCGGTGTTTCGGATATCGTTCTAAGCGGCTCAATTTCACCTCAGGAGTTTCAGAAGCAGCCTGATCCGTCCGGCGGATGATAGTTCAGCTAAAAACAATACTCTGTCAATTGGAAAAGCGTTGAACTCAATTGAGTTCCTTTCAAAAGTCCTTTCGCTCCTCAATCTTTTGACAAAAACAAAGACAGGTATAGGCGTTTAGACCGCACCAATCAACTGTCTGTGTTTAAGCGTATTGGCTGATTATAGACCATTCTACGAATAAGCACATCGAAGATTGTGTCCATATTATTGCGTCTATTGAAGCGGAAATGATACTCATCCAGGTAGCCTTGCATCCTTTCTTTCGAG